>CAVFBQ010000026.1:0-2999 GCA_963620455.1 uncultured Eubacteriales bacterium | reverse complement strand
GTTTAAATCCTCTTTTTTTGCCATTATAAACTATTTTTTACTATTTTTCAAGTGTCTGTCCTATTATAATTTTTATTGTTATACAAATTTATTAACTCGGTTTTAATCGCTTCTTGCACATATTTTAAAAGGTCTGATGCTAAAACAGAATATTCAGTTAAATCCTTACTTGCCAATTCACCAGCTAAACCATGCAAATATACCGCTGTTTTTGCAGCTTCAAATGGTTTCAACCCCTGAGCCAAAAATCCCGCAATCATTCCGCACAAAATATCCCCACTACCTGCTTTCGCAAGAGCTGAATTTCCTGTTTTATTAATATAAACATTTAATTTTTTAGAACAAATTACTGTATTATGTAGTTTTAGAACAGTTGTACATTTAAAGTTAAGAGAAATCTCAGTCGCAGCATCTTCAGGATTATCAAGAATTTCTTCAACTGATTTACCCAACAACCTTGAAGCCTCTTTTGGATGAGGGGTCAAAATCAACCTATCTGGTAAAACTATCTTTTTAAATTTTGCCAACAAGTTAATTCCGTCCGCATCTAAAACAACTGGCAAATCAAGAATTGCAAGCTCTGTCATTATAGATTTATACATCAAAACTGCTGGCGCTTCAGTTGAAAAACCACAACCAAACGAAACAACATCATAATTTTTAATAATATTTTTAACTTGTTTTACTGGTACCAAAACAACATCAGGTGTCATTGAAGCAACAGCCTGCAACACACTAGGACAACTTGCCAAAGCGACATATCCACAACCAACTTTTAATGCTGACTTGCTTGATAAGTATGCAGCACCTGAAAAATTCGGAGAACCAGCAATATTTAGGACTTTTCCAAAAGTACCTTTATGAGAATTTTGTCTGCGCTCTGGGATTTTTATATCGTCCATGTTTAACCTGCTTGTCTTATAGCCTCATATAAAACAATAGCGACAGAATTTGATAAATTCAAGCTCCTTTGACCAGACTTCATGGGTATAGTCATAGAATTTGCATCAGGTGCAAATAAGATATCCTCAGGAATTCCCCTTGATTCAGGACCAAATACTAAGAAGTCACCTTCTTTGAACTGCGTATCAAAATAAGAAACTTTTGATTTTGTAGTTAAATAATAGAATTTAGCCTCTGGATATTGTGCCTTCAATTCGTCTAATGTGTCAATTCTAGTAATATTAACACTATCCCAATAATCCAAACCCGCGCGCTTTGTATATTTATCAGAAAGTGAAAAACCTAATTTCCCAACCAAATACAAGTTTGCCCCTGTACAAGCACAAAGTCTAGCAATATTACCAGTATTTTGTGGAATTTCAGGTTCGTATAAAACGACATTAAACTTTTTAATATCCGTTACTTCCATTATTAATCTTCTTTTTTAAAGAATTTGCGTGATTCTAAAATTACAGGAATGCCTCTTAATACACATAAAATAATTGCAATTTCTGCAGCAATTGCAGCAACAATAAGTAAGCAACAAGATGTAAAATCAGGCATTTTTGGAACACTTGCTAAAATATAAAGAGCAAATGTAATTGCTTTTGCAACAGCATATCCGATTTTCATAGGTTTAGAACCACAAATCCATTGATTTACCGGATCTTCAAGCATGCTACCATTTCCAAATGCAATCAAACCACGCTCCATAGCAACACTTCTTAAGCTATCAGTAATTACCCCTCTTGTTACAACAATGATAGGAAACAATACTGGAACCAAGCCCAAATGAGCTAACATAATCCAATAAACGTATTCGGCAATTCTATCTCCCATAATATCTAAGACAGAACCTAGTTTGCTTTCTTCGTGAAACTTTCTAGCAACATACCCATCTAAACCATCTAATGCAAATGCAATAACAGTCAAAGCAAACGCAGTTAAATACGCTTCACTTGAATTTTTAAAATATAACAATGCTGCTGCTATAAATACAAAAAATATTCTTAAAATACTAATAATATTTGCCATAAAACCTCAATTATTGTTTTAACCTTGATAAAGCGAAATTACGTTCATCTAGTGATTTCAATTTGTTTTCACCTAACATAATTTTTTCTGCTTCTTCTAAAATACTAACTACATTAAAACCATTTTCACCGTCAGAACGAGCTTTTCTACCAGATTCACAACACGTAATAAAGTGTTGGCATTCAAGTTTTAATGGTTCAATTTCTAGATAATCAATTTTTACATCAGTTGCAGAACCTGCACGATTATTTTCAAACACTTGAAGTTTATTTTCTTGTAATGTATCATCTAAAATTGCAGTTTTCTTAGTTCCGCGAACCAACAATCTAACGTGTTTCATTGGTGTAATCCAACTATCTGAAATCTGACCTACAACACCACCTTCAAATTCAATTGCAAGGTGTGTAATATCCATAATTTCATTTCTACCTGAAGAACAACCCACTGCAGAAATTACGTGTTTTGGTTCTTTGGCAATAACATAAGACATCATAGAAACATCATGAGGCGCTAAATCCCACATAACACTTCTGTCATTTTTAAAGTAGTTAACGTTTAATCTGTCACTTTGTGCGTATACGATATCGCCTAAAGTTCCATCATCAACTAACATTTTCAAACGATTTACTGCAGGATGATATAACAACAAGTGACCAACCATTAACACTAAGCCTCGTTGTTCAGCAATTTCTTTTAAAGTTTGAGCTTCTTTTGCTGAGGTTGAAATAGGTTTTTCAACATAAACATGTCTGCCACTTTCTAAGAACATTTTAACGAGCTTAAAGTGAGTATGACTTGGTGTAATTACAGCAACTGCTGTAATTTCTGGATTATTTAAAATATCATTGTAATCTTTTGTTGTTTTAACATTTTGATATTGTTCTTTAACTTTAGCTAAATTTTCTTCATCTAAGTCACAAACTGTATCTAAAACTTCTAAATTGTAGAAGTTACGAACAATATTTCTTCCCCATAGTCCGCAGCCCATAACTGCAATTCTTTGTTTTGTCATTGTTTTATAT
>CAVFBQ010000025.1:0-2320 GCA_963620455.1 uncultured Eubacteriales bacterium | reverse complement strand
AGCACAATTCTCTTTTAATTTATAGTAATATTCCATTGGTGTCAAGTAATTAAGGCTTTGGTACATTCTTTCGCAATTGTATTTACATTCTTCTGTCTATGGATTTTGTAATCATAAGAGCCTTGCCAGTAAAGTTAATTAAGTGTTTACCGTACGCTAAATTAGACAATGTAGCAAAATGAGAAGCAATTTTTGGTGTTTCCGCTTGCTTCCTTTGGGGTAAATGTATATTACTAATGGTCTCTTATTTAGTGTTTTTAATTATTGGGGTAACGTTCACTTTATTTATACCTTTATAATACAACTTATATTATTAATTGTCAATTATACACTTTTTATTTATTTACATTTTGTTACACTTGAGTCTATAATCACCGCTATACGTGAAATAAAGTTTAAAATTTAAAATTACCTTTTATTCATTTTCTAGCTTAACAATTGTCACAATCATAATAAAAAACATGATTATTTATCTTTGTTTTTAAGCTATAATTTAGGTATGGCAAGAATTAAACAACTATCAAAAAATCTTATAAATCAAATTGCAGCAGGCGAAGTTATTGAACGTCCGATGTCTGTTGTAAAGGAGTTGGTTGAAAACTCAATTGATGCAGGCGCTACAAAAATTAGTGTCGAAATCAATAATGATTGCCGTGACATTCGCGTTGCAGATAACGGTTCAGGTATTTACCCTGACGACATCATGCTTGCTTTCTCTAAGCATGCCACAAGCAAAATTGAAAATTCTGACGATTTATATGCCATAAAAACACTTGGTTTCAGAGGTGAAGCCTTAGCAAGTATAATCTCTATTGCAAAAGTTACTTGCACAACACGCACAAAAGATTTTGACAATGGTTTCAAGGTTGAATGCGCAGATTCTGAAGTAAAAAAATCTCAAACAGGTTGCGCCATTGGTACAATAATGAATGTAAAGGATTTATTTTATAACATTCCTGCACGTCTAAAGTTCTTGAAAAACCCTAAAACTGAATTTTCGTACATTCAAGAATTAATCCAATCCTTAGCGTTAATCAACACACATGTTGCATTTGAGCTTAAAAACAATGATAAAGTAGTTCTAAAAACAAACGGCTTAGGCAATCTTTTAAACACTATCAAAGATTTATATTCAAAAGATACAGCAAGTCATTTAAAAGAAGTTTTCAAGACTGATGAACTTTCTGGACTTAAAATTTCTGGATATGTTTCAACTCCAGACTATACCCGCTCAAGCAAAAAGTATAACATTTTTATTAATTCAAGAACTGTAAAATGTCCTATTTTTCAAAAAGCGATTGATACAGCATACAAAAATCTTATCGCAAGAGGTAAATATCCATTTGTAGTGCTAAACCTTGAACTTCCGCCAACTGACGTTGATGTGAACGTTCACCCTACAAAAAAAGAGGTTCGATACAAAAACACAAACCAAATTTTTAGTTTTATATACGCTGGTGTAGATATGGCTTTATCAAATTATGTTGAAAGACAAGCGACAGAAAGTCTTAGCGTAATTGATTTTACACCAGCACAAACTGAACAAAAACCATCAGAAGATGTTTATGTAAGCGATTTACCACTTAAAAAACCTGTTCAAGAGGTGTTTTTAAAACCCGTTAGAGAAATTCCAACAAAACCGTCTTACACTCCACAAACAAGCGAAAAAACTTATCAAGAGCCACAAACTCAACAACAATCTTTCATCACTCATGCTGAGTTACAAGAAGTTGAGCCAGAAGAAAAAATTATTGGTCAATATGCAAAAACCTACATTCTAATCGAAAGAGAAGACGGACTTGAAATAGTAGACCAACACATTGCAGATGAAAGATATATTTACGAAAAATTGAAGGCGCAAAAAGAGATTGCATCACAAATTTTGTTTATCTCTGATGTTATTGAAGTTACACCAACAGAGGCACAATTAATTCGTGACAACAAGGACAAGTTTGAACATTTCGGTTTTGAAATTGAAGTTCTGAACGATAAAGAAGTAACCTTCAAAAAAGTTCCACAACTGCTTTCACGCGTAAATACAAAAGAAATTTTATCAGATATTTTAGAAAATTTAGACGGTGATATTGCAGGATTAGAAGAACATATCTTGATTACAACCTCATGCAAGGCTGCGGTAAAAGCACATCAGGAGTTATCTTTATTCCAAATGCAAGAATTAATTAAAAAATGGCGCAAATGTGAAAAACCTTACACATGCCCACATGGTCGACCAATCTCAAAACTAATCCCCCACAAGCAATTAGCTGGTTTTTTTGAACGAAATAAATAGATTTTCTATTAACACCTCGAATATTTCAAA
>CAVFBQ010000024.1:0-3990 GCA_963620455.1 uncultured Eubacteriales bacterium | reverse complement strand
CGAAAATCAATTAGAGAATATAATGAACCTTTGCTAAACCAATACGTTACTATAAACGCAATTTTATCTATTGCTTTTTATTTTACTTATATGCTTGATGAAACAACAATCAAGCGTTCGGGAACGGAATTTTTATATATAACAGCTATTCCATTTGCAATATTGATTTATAGGCTATTGTTCTTGGTTCATACTTGTTCAAACAATGATGATCCCGTAAATTTTATCTATAAAGATAAAACGACAAAAGTTATTTTGCTAATTTATTTTGCAACTCTAGCGCTTGTTTTGGTTATTCATTAAATTCTTTAATTGCTAGTTCTACCCATTTTGCAAGAGTGTTCATATTATATGGTTTTGGTAAATAAATGTCTGAGCCCGCGTTTAAGATACTTTCCTTGCTATGATAAATTGAGGTTGTAATAATTTTTATTTTTGGGTTGTTTTCTTTTATTTTTCGGCAAAATTCAAGGTCTTTCATTTGCTTGTCGTCACCAGTATCAAGAATTACAAGTGCTGGTGCATAGCTTTCAATACTTTCAATTTTGTCAAAATTTACAGTGGAATAACCTTTTAATCCAAGCGATGTTGCTAAAAGTAAAGATAAAGCTTCGTCTTGCTCTTTAATTACAATTTTATTATTAAACTTTTTTGCTACGACAGAGCCTGCGCCTGAAATTTTTGGACGTTCAATTAAATAATTAGAGGTGTCTTTCTTTTTAGCTAGGTTATAAGCCTGATTTAATTCTTGAATAACATCGTCAGGAGATGTGAAATTTTTTATGTCACTTGTGATTCCGCCTGTAGTTGCGTTTACAAAGTTACAGCGGTGTTCTGAAAGTTCATCGCTATTAAGCATCATATATCCTCGTTCTAGGTCGTGCTCTGAGTAGAACTTGTTTTTTACAGATTCAAACGCAAAAGTCGTAAATGATGCAAATTTTTCTGCTTTAATAGGAGTTGTAATGATTAAAAAATCTCTGTCTGTTAATAAGCCCAAGTAATCATTTTCATCAAGGGCTGAATTTATAATTGCAGCAAAGGTTTGAAGCATTTTGTCGGAAGCTAATTCGGTGTATGTTTCTTTATATCTGTAAAAATTATCAATACCCGTAACCAAACAAGCCCAAGGTGTTTGAGAGGCAAGAACTCTTTTTATTGCTTTGTAGCAATATTTTTTTGTTGGTAAATTAGTTTTTACGTCTAAATTTGTTTCATATTCACGTCGAATGTGAGCTTTAATCCTGATTTTAAATTCATCGGAGTTTACAGGTTCTGAAATAAAATCGTCAGCTCCACTTTCTAAAACTTTTATTCTGTCTGCTGGTTCTGCAGATTTAGACATTGCTACAATAACTGGTCGCATATTGTAGGTTAAAAATCTGATTCGTTCACAGAAATTGCAAATATTTTCTTTTATGCTGTCAGAAATTATTATCAAATCGGGTTCGTTCGTCTGAATAAATTTCAGCGCAATCGAAATATCTTTTATAATTTCAACTTTGTTTGAGGAGTCTTCTAATATCTTTTTGTATTTAGTTGAAAGTTCTTTTCTTTCGTCAATAATTAATGTTTTTGTGCGCATTTTGCCCTCGCTTGATTTTCAATGTCGCCAAGAGGAATAAGCACTTCAAAAGTTGTACCGTTCTCAGAGCTATCAACATTAATTTTTCCATTCATGTTTTCAACAAGATTTTTGGTAATATACAACCCTAGCCCAGAGCCCTGAACTTCGCGAGTGAGAGGGTTATCAATTCTTGAAAATTGTTCAAAAATCTTTTCTTTATTGTACTCTTTTATACCAATTCCATGGTCTATAACCTTTATGGAAACGAAGTTATTAGGCGCAAAATCAGTTTTTACTTTTACTTCTGAACTTTCTTTTGAATATTTACAAGCATTTTCAACAAGATTTATAATAATTTGTTGGAAGTTATTGTTATCAACTATGATTGGTGGCAGTTTTTCATTAAATTCAGTTACTATTTTGTGAGTTTTATATTGTTGTTGAATGATGGGAATAACTGCTTTTATAGAACTGTTTGCAGAAACACTTTTGTATACATAATTTTCTTTGCTTTGAACTTTTGAAACCGCCAAAACATTTTCAACAAGTTTAATTAAACGATTAGACTGTTCTTCAATGATTTTTAAAAATTGTTTTTTGCTATCATCATCAAGCATATCCCAAGAAGAAAGCATTGTTTGAGCAAATCCTCTGATGCTAGTTAGAGGAGTTCTTAATTCGTGTGAAACTGTTGATATAAAATCGTGTTGTGATTGTTTTTTGTCCATATTTTGATTATATATCGTTATTTTGTATTTTATTTAAAACTTAAGATTTTTATAATTATTTGATTACATTTACATAGACTGAACGAGTGCAAACGCTAATTTCTTTGCCATCAAGGGCTTTTTTTACATCTTCAATATAATTATTAACAGTTTCTTCGTCAAAATATTTTAAAAATCTTTCTTTAATGGTTGGTTTGTCTGGTGCTGGTGGTGCTATAAACCATTGTTCAATCATTTTTGCATTAGCAACGTAAGTTGAAGGAATAATATCTGCATCTACAGTTCCATCTGAAAAACCAGCTTTTTCAAAGTTTTGTGCTAAAGTGTTTTCATCAAAATTACATAAAGAATCGTCCTTCTTTGTCATAAAATCATTTTCAGCTTTTTTAAATTCTTCGTAATTTCTGATTTCGTTAGGTTCAGTTAATTCCCAGTATCTTGTGTTTGAGCGGATAATTGGTTCAAAACAACAGAAATGACCACCTTTTTTCAATATTCTGTAAATCTCATTAATTGCAGGTTGTTTATCAACAATATGAACTAGTACAGAACGCATCATTGCTGTATCTACTGAATTATCGGGAAGAGGTATATGTTCTGCTGGACATTGTAACATTTCATATCCTTGAGTCACACCTTGTTCTTTCAAGAACTTTTCACAACTATCAATGCAATCTTTAAACTTATCAGAAAAAATAATTTTTCCTGTACCATTAAGTTGTTCAAGCGCTTTAAATGCTAATAAGCCAGTTCCAGTACCAATATCAATAATTGTTTGGTCTGGTTTTATGTTTGCTCTCATAAGCACATTATCACGAACAAGTGATAACCAATTCATTGTTTGTGCTTTCATTTCAGGCGTTAAAAATGAAAAGCGAGTTTCCATTAGCCATTGTGTCCAGTTTTTGCAGATATCTCTATTCATAATATGTTATCTTACTAGATAACACTCATTATTTGAATACATTGACTGGTTGAATTATTTACCAAATACGGGTGGTGGTTGAATGTAAAGCGGTGTAAGCATTCGCCAATCAGTTGTTAATTCATTTTGTCTTTCGTTAACGATGCTAATTAAAATTTCTGCTAAATTAGCGTTTAAGGTTGCATAAGATACAATGTCATCAGTAATTTCAGAGAAGATTTTGTACATACTATCATCGCAAATAACTGAGTATTCATCAGCTTTAACCATTTCCTTTACGTCCTCAATCGCAATAGCACCTAAAACTTCTTCGTCCCAAACGTATGCCATATTTTTTCTTGCATCTAGTAGAACTAAAGGCTTTTTGCCCGTTCTTTTTACTCTTGAAAGAATCTCCAATGAAGATACGCCCAAAACTTTGCAACCTAATTGCTGAGCCATCACTCTCGCAACAGTTGTGCAAGCTCTAATTCCTGTAAAACTTCCAGGACCAACATTTGTAGCTATTTCTGTAATGTCTTTAGGTGTCAAATGGTTTTCTTTTAATAACTCTGTAATTGAAGACATTAAATAAGTTGAATGGTATGTAGAACCTTGATTTTCTAAAACTTTAGTTCCTAAGAGTTTGTAGCTGTCAGCTAATCCAATATAGGTTTTATCTAAACTTGTGTCAAAAGTTAATAACATTTTTGTAATTCCTCAAGAATTTTTGATTCTTTTTCTCCATAAGCTGTAAATGAATATTTACGGCTGTCGTTCTCTCCATAAGT
>CAVFBQ010000023.1:0-6329 GCA_963620455.1 uncultured Eubacteriales bacterium | reverse complement strand
CTCTAACCAGACTGAGCTACAATCCCACTAATATGTACTTGTCTGTAAATTCATTATAGTCGAACCAGAAAAAAAATGCAATACTTTTTTTATTTATATCATTTTTCGTGTTACATTTTGTTATTTTACACATAAAAATACCTACGACCTGTCCGTAGGTATTTTCGAGAACTTATTTAATTCCTTCTCCTTTGATAACGACGACTATGCAATTTCGCCGTCTGTTGCTTGAAGCTGTTTCTTTTGGAAATTGTGAATTACTGCACTTACCAAAAATTCGTAAGATTTCTTGTTTTCAATGCCAGGAAATTCCTTGCGAAGTTGCGCTCTGACCATAGCTTCTAGCTTTTGAGTGCCAGATACTCTATTAACATCTAATGATGTAAGCATATTAATATAATCAGCACTTGTTTTGTCTTGTCCTTGAACAAAGTTCAAAAATTGTGCTTTTTGATTTTCTTGTTGTTGAGCTTGTTGTTGTTTTAAATTTTTGTTTTGCATTTGGGGAACCTACCTTTATTACACTGTCTTATTTGTTTTGATTTCTTATGTCTTAATAAAGCACCCTGAAAATAAAAATTTACTAATTTTTGCACTTTGTTTACATAAGTTAACAAATATCCTCAAGATTACGTTATATCTTGAATTTTTGAGTTTAAACTATGCTTGAATTTTTGAAAAATCACATAATTTTTCAAATTTTTCTTTTAATTGTGTCAACATAGCTAAACGGTTGTTTTTAACGTTTTCATCGTTATCCATAACTAATACCTTGTCAAAGAAGTTTGATATTGCTGGAACAGCACCGATTAGTTCTTTTAAGTATGCTTCGTAATCAACATTTTCGTTAATTTTGTTCATTGCATCTAAAAGCATGCTTTCAGAATCATCTTTGAATAATTCTTTTTTTACTTCGGCATGTACTGGAGTTTTCAAAATTCTGATGACTCTGTTTGCACTTTCTAATAATTCTGGTGAATTCATTGTTGATACTACCTTTACTCTAGCAACGTAGTCTGACAAATCTGATAATGGATTTGAAGAAGCGCATGCTTCAAGTATATCTTTTTTATATTGGTCATTCAAGAATATAATCAAACGTTGTGTGAAAAATTCTTGGATATCTTTTATACAGTCTTTTTTTACTGGTAAAAGTTCCAACGTTTTTTCTAACATTTTGTTTAAATCAACTTTTAAATCGTTTGCAATGATTGTTTTAATAATACCCAAAGCGGCACGTCTTACGCCTAATGGGTCTGATGAACCAGTTGGTTTTTTACCATCTACAAACACTGCTGAAACTGTGTCTAATTTGTCAGCTATACCAACAACTTGACCTTCAATACCTTTTGCTAATTCGCTATCGGCATTTAAAGGGAAGTAGTGTTCTTTAATACCTTCTACAACCTCAGAAGTTTCGCCTGACACTCTTGCGTAGTCTGAACCAATGTAGCCTTGAAGTTCTGTAAATTCAAATACTAAGCTTGTGCAAAGGTCAGCTTTACATAACAGGGCTGTTCTATTGATAGTTTCTGAGGATTTACCTAATTCGTCTGCAATTGCTTTTGATAATTCAACGATACGTTGAGTTTTGTCATAAATTGTGCCCATACCTTTTTGGAAGGTCATACCTTTTAGACCTTGAACGTAATCAGCAAATGGCTTTCTAGTATCTTCGTTAAAGAAAAATACCGCATCATCAAGTCTTGCGCCAACTACACGTAAGTTGCCTGCTTTGATATTTTCAAATTCATCGCCTACGTAGTTTGTGATTGTAATAAATTTGTTTGTTAATTTTCCGTCCTTGTATAGAGCAAAGTAACGTTGGTGAATAGCCATAACTGTTACTGTAACTTCATCTGGAATTGTCAAATATTTTTCATCAAATTCACAAGTTACGGCAACTGGCCATTCACAAAGTTCTGTAACTTCTTCTAGTAAATCGTCAGAATACCTGCAAACTGCGCCTATTTTATCTGCTTCTGCTTTTGCTTGTTTAACGATTTCAGCTTTTCTTTCAGCTTGGTCTACAATGACGTTAACTGAACGCAATTTTTCAACATATTCATCAGGGTGATTGATTTCTACTGTTTGATTTTTAGAGAATCTGTGACCTCTTGAAACCTTACCTGATTTAATATTAATAATTTCGATTGGAACTTCTTTGTTATCCATAATTGAAACAATCCAGCGGATTGGTCTTTGGAATTTTTCATCAAAGTTTTCCCATCTCATAAAGTGAGAACCTTGAAGTTTTAAAACAAGATTTGGGATATTTTCTCGAAGAACTGTAGATGTTTCTTTACCTTTAATTTCAACTTTTGCGTGAAGGTAATTGTCTTCTAAATAAGCATCTTTAGGGTCTACACCATTTTTTCTCAAAAAACCTTCGCCAGCTTTTGTAAGGTTGCCATTTTCGTCATAAGCGACATTTTTAATAGGTCCTCTTAAAACTTTTGTTTCGTCATCTTGTTTTTCGGCAAGTCCATCAATAATTACAGCTAAACGTCTTGGAGTTGCAAGAACATTGATATCCGAAAAATTAACGCCGTTTTCGTTTAAGAATTTAGAAAAACCTGTTTTTAATTGTTCAACCGCTTGGTTAATAAATTTGTACGGTAACTCTTCACAACCTACTTCTAATAAATATTTACTCATTTTTACCTCTGATTTTTCTTTTTCTAACTTCTTAAAAACTGCAATTTAAGCGCTCACAGTAATTACATTTCAATAATATTATACAATGAAGATAATTAAATACAAGGACGGCGCACGCCAAAGGCGTACGCCGTCTAACAACTACCAAACCTAAGTCAACAATCTATCAAGACACGCTTTAGGTGAAACTTGCCATTCACGGAAGCTTACACGCTTTACGGTGTAGCCAGAACGTTCAAGTATTGATTGTTTGCGCATATTGTTAACTTTTTCTCTTGGTTCATCTTCCATTCCGTCAACTTCAACGATTGTATTATCAAACATTAAATCAGCGCTTAAGCCTGCAATGCTAGCACCTGCAACAACTTCTTTACCAAGACTTCTAATTGTATCTGCAATATCTCGTTCTAGCTGATTTTTGTAGATATTTTCATCAATTTCTTTGTTCAAAATAGCTTCTTGTCGTTCTTGATATTCTTTCAAGTAAGCCATATAGTGCCTAAAATGACCGTCAGGAAGGTTTGTAATATCGTGTGAAATGAAGTTTATCATTTTATTTTTTGCGCGAGTAATTGCAACGTTAAACAAGTTTGATTTTTGCAAGAAGGTTAAACTTTGGGTATAACTATTGTCAGCAAATGCCCATGAAATCAACATAATATCTCTTTCATCACCTTGAAATGTGTGAGCAGTACCGATTTCTACCTGATGTTTTTTTAACATGTGGTCAGAAAGTACTTTTGACACTGATAGTTTTAACTGTTCAACTTGCGCTCTAAATGGTGAAATAATACCAATAGAAACAGGTTTTTCTGGGTTTTTGCGTTCATCTTCAACTATAAGTTCGTGTAAAGTTTTTACAACGGCTTCAATCTCAGGTAAATTACGAGTTGCAGAGTTATCGACTTTTCCGTCAGGAACTTGTACAAGTTCTAAAACTTTGTCGCCGACCTTGTCTTTCCTCATAATTCTAATTTTTCCGTCATAAAATTCTTGGTTAGAGAAATCAATAATTGGTGGCAAGCTTCTAAAATGTTCGTCTAGCATTATTGAATTCATTGAATAATAGTCAGAAACATCAAACATTGAGTTTGTTCTGAAACGCCACATAAGTTGATATTTGTCAGGAATACCGTATTGATTCATGAAGGATTGTTCTTTTGCCTTTTCCAAGAATGACAAATGTGGTAATTGTTTATCATCACCCACGATTACTGCTTTTTTAGCACGGAACAAAATTGGAAAACAACTTGCAATATCACATTGTGATGCCTCATCAATAATAGCAACATCAAACATTGCAGGTTTTAAAGGTAATGAACTTGAAACGGCATAAGTTGTTGTACACCAACAAGGGAATGCATCAAGTAACGGTTTGAAGTCTTCAGAGTCCAAAATGTTGTTTTGAAGACGTTGTTTCCTTTCAACAAGTGATTGTGCGTGAATTTTTAGTCTTCGGCATTTTACTGGATCTTTGGTAATTGCTTTAAGCGCTTGTCGTCTTTGATTTTTTAATATTTTTGTTGCAATTCCAGTTTGTTTTTTCTTCATAAGACGGATTTGCTCTATCATTTGGTGAATATTACCGGATTTTTGAATTTCAAGTTCTGTTGTTTTTTCTTCAGTTTCAAGTTTTGCATAATCATATTCAGTTTTTAGTTGTTCAATTGTGTCTTTGTCAATTTTGAACTCATGAATACCAAATAACTTTTTCAATTGACCTTTTGCATTATGATTTGCAATATTGGCGAAGAAACCACTTTTTTCTACATTCTTTTCAAATGAATCAATTGCTTCTTTCACAGATTCAAGTTCTTCAGGTTTTAAAAGTCGTGTGATAAATCTATTTGTGTCGAAAGAAAGTCCACTAACTTTAATTTCTTCGTACAGATCGTGCCATTTTTTTTCAAGGCGAATAATCTTATCGCATTTTTTTTCAAGATTACGCATTTTGTCTAAATGCTCTTTCATATCCTGAATGTCTGCTGTCATATAATCTTCTGCACCATCATCAAGGTCACAATTGCCATTGCTTAATTTCTTTAGCTCAGCACTCAATTCGCGTTGGTAATTCAAACGACCAGCACGAAGTGCCAAAAAGTCTGCGCCTAAGTTGTTTAATCTGTCAGCCACAACGTCAACAGCTTTATCCATACGTGATGCAATTAAAACTGTTTTGCCGTGTGCAATCAAGTGAGCAACAAGGTTTACAATTGTTTGAGATTTGCCAGTTCCTGGAGGACCTTGAACTGACAAGAATTTATCTGTTTCAATGTTTTTTAAAACTTTTTCTTGTGTATCGCTCAAAGAAAGAGGAGTTACTGGATAAAATTCTTTTAACTCTTCATCTTCAATTACACCTTTAGATTTTGTTTGTACAAATTCGTCATTAATTACACCCAAAGCGGTTTCTCTGTACATTCCGCTTGGTTTCTCCGCAATTTGCATAAGTTCATGAAGAACACCAGCTGTAACGGCAGGTCGCTTTGTCAAAATAATCGCACTTTGACTTGTAACACTTACGTGGTCAACTTTTTTTACGGTTTCTTTTGCAATACGTTCATTTTCTTCCTCCTCGTCGATAATTTCATCGACATTTTTTGGGGTGATTTTTTCTTCGTAAAAATCTTTTGAAACATTATCTTCTTCGTCGGTTGTATCATTTAGAGCTATTTCTACATCTGGAACTATTGATTTTAATGTAGTTAAGAAAATATCCATTTTTTCTTGAGTTAATGGTAATTCAGGCACTGCATCTAAAATACCTTCTAGTAACAAATCAATTTCATCTTCATCGTCACGTTTTGCCATTAGCCCAGCAAGAGCAGCAGTGTTTAGTGATAATACATCATCAAGTGGAATACAATTAATGTTTACACCGTTTCTTTCAAGTCGACAAGGAACATATAAAAGTGGTGTCAAAAATTCATTTTGTCGTTTTGTTTTTGAATTTTTACCAACTAAAAAAAGATATCCGTAAATTAAATATTTATCTTTAGTATTGTTTTCACTTTGAATCATCAATTCGGTTAACTTTGAATCGCTACCTTCAAGACGCAAAAACTCTTCTCCTTTCGTAAAAAGACTTTCTTCTTGTTTTAAGAAAATCCATTTATTATCTTTATCGCCTTTTAAATTTCTAAAAGTCGCACTTTTTACCTCTTCACGTACGCAATCGTGCAAATATTGGCTTAATTTCTTTACAAAACTATTGTTAAATGCAGAGTTTAAGGCTCTAGTCGCTTCGTGTAATTCTTGTAACATAATATTTCTATCCTTATTTGATTATCCCTACATTTTAGGCTAGAATGAATTTATGAGCATCATTAGTTTATATGAAAAATCAGAAAATCTGTTTTTTGTCGGTGGAATTGTAAGAGATGAACTTCTTGGAAAACAAAGCCCTGATGTCGATTTAACTTTTGTTGGTGATGCGATTGAATTTGCTCGTAGCTTGAATTTTGGAGAAATTATACAAATTAACGAAGAATTTGGTTCGGTGCATTTAAAGATTGATGAAAAAACAGTTGATATAACTTCAACAAGAATGGAAACTTATCCGAAAAAAGGGCAATTACCTGTAGTCGATAAAATAGCGTGCTCGCTAAAAGAGGATGTAAGAAGGCGAGATTTTACAGTTAATGCTATTGCCAAAAATTGTAAATCAGGTG
>CAVFBQ010000022.1:3374-4720 GCA_963620455.1 uncultured Eubacteriales bacterium | reverse complement strand
TTTATTCACTCTATCAGCAGAAGAAATTAAATCTGCCATACAACCGTTTTCGTTAGCCGTTTTAATAAGAGCATTAATGTCTTTAGGAAAACAGCTTCCGCCGTATCCTAAACCTGGAAATAAGAACTGTGAACCGATACGTTTGTCTGAACACATGCCAATTCTTACCATTTCTGCGTTAGCGCCAACTTTTTCGCAAATGTTTGCAATTTCGTTTGCATAAGAAATTTTTACGGCTAAAAAGGAATTAGCTGCGTATTTTGTCATTTCTGCAGATTTTACATCCATAATTATTACAGGATTACCTGTTCTTAAAAATGGAGCATAAAGTTCTTGCATTATTTCTGTAGCGCGTTGAGAGTCAGAGCCTATAACTACTCTATCAGGCTTTAAGAAATCATCAACGGCAGCGCCTTGTTTTAGAAATTCTGGGTTAGAAACAACATCAAATTCGTGCGAGGTTTGTTGTTTGATTATTTCAGTAACTTTTTCTGCTGTGCCTACAGGTACTGTAGATTTATCAACAATAACTTTGTATCCATTAATTGCTTTGCCTATTTCCTCTGCAACTTGGCAAACATATTTTAAATCTGCTGAGCCATCTTCTCCTTGTGGTGTTCCAACTGCAATAAAACAAATGGTAGAGTTTTCAACGGCAGTTTTTAAATCGTTAGAAAATGAAAGTCTGTTTTCAGAGGTATTACTCTTAATCATTTCCTCTAGTCCAGGTTCAAAAATGGGAACAATACCGTTTCGTAATTTTTCAAGTTTCTTTTCGTCATTATCGACACAAATGACAGTATTACCCATTTCGGCAAGACAAGTACCTGCAACTAAACCTACATATCCAGTACCAATAACGCAAATATTCATTAAAATAAGTTACCTTTCACTATTTTACTCCAGTTTAGCATAAACAGTTTTATTTGACACAAACGTATATTTTAAGTATCATTGGAATTAATCATTTACGGGTAAAAAATGAAGAAAAAATCTCTGATTGTATATTCGATTTTATTGATATTTTTAGTTGCTGTTGCAGTAAAAGCAAATTTATCTTTGACAAAAACAGATGCTTTTGGTGTGCCGATTGAAAATGATTCAAAAAAAATGAATTTTAATATTTTTAATGCTAAAAATATAGAAGAAAAGCATTATAAAAAAGATATTTCTTCAAATGTAATTGCAAATAATACTTACAAACATAAGAAAACAGAAGCTGAAGAATTTTCTGTATACCCAAGCGTAGAAGATAATACTGTCGTTTATAAAAAAATGTATAAAATATATTTTGGTAAAAAATGCGCTTTGGTAAACGAAGAGGGTGTGAAAGTTTCAAAGGCTGT
>CAVFBQ010000022.1:1188-3316 GCA_963620455.1 uncultured Eubacteriales bacterium | reverse complement strand
GTATATGATGATTTTGTCGATTTTGATAGAAAGAATGGTATTTATAAATCAAAGTTAAACGGTAAAACTGGTTTAATGAATTATAACGGAAAAATTCTTATACCCGCAAAGTTTGAGACAATTGAATATAATCCAAATTCGCATTTTTGTATTGTGAAAAATCATTCTTATAAGGGGTTGTACGATATAAAAAAAGCAAGAGCAATTGCTAGTACTATTTATAGTGATATTGTTCCATTTGACAGTAACAATTGGAAAATTACAGCTTCTAAAAAAGTTGGTGTAGTTCACTACAAAAAAGGTAAATTAGTTCTAATTAAGCCAAAATATACAAGTATTGTAATGACTGACGGATATTTGAAGACTTTTAACGGAAACAAGTTTGGTATCATAGACCTTTCAACTGGTGATGTTATTTCTGAACCAAAATATGATGGAGTTGATTTAATAAATGTTGGCGAAGCTTTAATGAAAGGTACTTATATATTTAAGATTAAATTGGAAGATAGATATGGGTTAATTTTCTACTCTCAAAATTCATCTCTTGTAATTCCACCGATTTATACACAGGTTGTATATTTTGATAACCTTGTAAAGGTAGTATCAAATGGAAATATTCAATATTTAGATGAAAAAGGTAATATAGTTACTGATAAAAAGAAAATTAATAATGGATAGTATTTTGCAAAAATTTTTAAAAAATAACAAAACTTTTAAGTTGGTCTGTGGAGCTGGCAATGAAGATGTAAAAGAAGTTGAAAAGCTTGTAGAATTGTATTCAAAAGCAGGATGTAACATTTTTGATGTATCTGCTAATTTAAATGTAGTTAAAGCTGCAAAAAGAGGCATACAAAAGACTGGAGTTTCAGAAAATAGATTTATTTGTGTTTCTGTTGGGATAAAAGGCGACCCACATTTAAACAAAGCTTCTATTGATTTGGATAAATGTAAGGGGTGCTTAAAATGCTTTAGTGTTTGTCCTCAATGTGCAATTTCAGCGAAATGTGTGGTCGATAAAACAAAGTGTATTGGTTGTTCAAAATGTCAGAGGGTT
Organism: uncultured Eubacteriales bacterium; assembly: GCA_963620455.1. Classification (GTDB taxonomy): domain Bacteria; phylum Cyanobacteriota; class Vampirovibrionia; order Gastranaerophilales; family Gastranaerophilaceae; genus UBA6984. Next base: position 2,262 of record CAVFBQ010000022.1, on the reverse strand, counting down.
TGCATAGCTGATGCTATTCAATTGAAAAGTTATCCAACAGATTTGAACAACATTTTACCAGATATTGTAAAAGAAGGTGTTGATTGTCTTGAATTTCACGCGATTACAGATGATGAAATTGAAGTTGATGAAAAATGGAATTTGCTAAATTCACTTTATGATGGAGTTTTGAGTATATGTGTCGATAGAGCTAAACTTTCAAATGAAGCCTTAATAAGACGATTGAAGAAAATGTTGTCGGTTAGAGAACCTTATACAACAATAATTCAAGTTGATGGTGCGCCAATGAGTGGTGTAAAAGATGATTATCGTACAACTTTGCAAGCGGTAGCAACTGCAGAATTATTACAGAAAGAAAATTTACCAGTATTTACACTACTATCTGGTGGCACAAATTCAAAAACTGCGCAACTAGCTACCCAATGTGGAGTTGATTTTACTGGGGTTGCAGTTGGCTCTTACGCTAGATATCTTGTAAAAGACTATTTATGTGGTAAAATGTCGTTTGATGAGGCGGTAGCAATTGCTAAAAATCTAGTTGATAGCGTTCATTAAAGGGATAATTGATGTTAAAAGAATTATTGGATTTAAAATCTTGTGGTGCAATGGGAATAAAGTTGGAATTTGAAAGTGAATACACTGATTGGAAAAGTGCATTTGAGCTTTCTGAATTGGTGCATCGTGTAGATATGAATTTGTGCGTAAAACTTGGCGGACTGTCTTCAATTCAAGATTTACATATTTGTAAGGAACTTTATGCAAATTCAATTGTAGCCCCAATGGTAGAATCAGCTTATGGTGTAGAAAAGTTTTTAAACTCAGTAAAACAAGTTTTTGGAAAAGCTTATCCTAATTTGTATTTGAATATTGAAACAAAAACTGCATTTGAGCATATTGAAGAAATTGTAGAAAAATCAAATAAAATTACAGGCTTTGTTTTAGGCAGAAGTGATTTGAAAAAATCATTAGGAATAGAATATGCAGATTCTGATGTTATTTTAGATTATTGCAACAAACTAGATGAAGTTTGTAAAATAACTAAAAAACAATTTGTTTTGGGTGGCAAAATTAACG
>CAVFBQ010000022.1:0-1178 GCA_963620455.1 uncultured Eubacteriales bacterium | reverse complement strand
ACCACATTTATCACATTTTGAAACAAGAAAAGTTATTTTTGATATTGCCTCACTAAATGAAAATGCAATCGAAAAAGCTTTAGTGTTTGAGTTAAACTTTTTGAAACGAAAAAATCACGTGTTTCCAGAAGATTTAGAACGTATTGAATTTATAGAAAAATCATTAAAAATAAAAGTATAGGAGAGGTTATAAGATGAAAATATTAGTAACAGGTGCAAATGGTATGCTAGGGCAAGATTTATGTCCAATGCTAGAAGATGTAGATTTTGTTGATGAAGTTATTGAAACCGATATTGACACACTTGATATTACAAATGAAATTCAAGTTAATAAGGTTTTAAAAGAAACTCAACCTGATGTAGTAATCCATTGTGCTGCGTATACAAATGTAGATAAAGCTGAAGATGATTTAGAAACAGCAGAAAAAATTAATGTTACTGGTACTGAAAATCTTGCAATTGCTTGCGGAAAACTTGACATTACAATGGTTGTAATATCAACAGATTACGTTTTTGATGGCAATAAAAAATCAAAATATATGCCACTAGATGCAACAAATCCTTTAAGCAACTATGGTTTGACAAAATGGCAGGCAGAGGAAGCTGTTAGAACTTATTGTAAAAAACATTATGTAGTTAGAACAAGTTGGTTATATGGTCATCACGGCAAAAACTTTGTTGAAACAATGATTAATTGCGCAAAACAAGGTAGAGATTTAAAAGTTGTAGATGACCAAATTGGTTGTCCAACGTGGACAGTTGCCTTGGCAGAAGGCATCATTGATTTGTTGGAAGAAATGCCTGAATACGGAACTTATCATATTTGCGGAAGTGGTGAAACTTCTTGGTATGGTTTTGCAAAAGAAATATTTAAGTTAACTGGTATTGAAGCAAAATTAAGTCCTTGTACAACAGAAGATTACCCTGTTAAAGCAAAACGTCCAAAGTATTCAGTAATGGAAAATGACGGAATTTGTGAAGACTGGAAAAAATCTTTAAAAGAATATTTAGCACTAAGAATTGAGGATTAATTATGCGCATAGGTGTTAAACAATTTTCAAACAAATTGGAATTTTTTAAAGAAGACTTAATTAGACTTTTTGAAGAAAAAGAGTTTGATTATGTAGAACTTTTTGTTCATCCTGCAAATATGGAATATCTTGATGAGTGGGTAAAAT
>CAVFBQ010000021.1:0-3135 GCA_963620455.1 uncultured Eubacteriales bacterium | reverse complement strand
ATTGTTCATTCATATTTTTTTTATGTGTCTATAAATCATTGTCGTTATTATAATCAACACCTACATCTTCTGCATCTTTTAAGATTTTTGGAGTTAACATAATAAGCATTTCTGATTTTATTTTGTGAGTTGATGTACTTCTGAATACTACACCAATTATAGGAATATCACCCAAGAACGGTATTTTACCTACGTTCTTATTTTCAGTTTCTTTCATTAAACCACCAATAACTAAAGTTTCGCCGTCTTTAATACGTACATTCTTTAAGTTAACTGAACGGTTATTCAATAATGTTGCAACCAATTCTTCTGCAGTTACACCATCTTGAACCAATTGAGCTTTTTGTTCGGATTTCGGTGTTTTATAAGAAGCATCAATATTTAATGATACATAGCCATCTGGACTGATGAAAGGTTCAATGGTAAATTGCAAGCCCTGATCACTAGCAATATCATAAGTTCTTTGTACACCAGAAGACGAACCGACTGAAGATGTAATAATTTGTGCAGTTACTTTTTCTACATAATCTTCGGTTAAGTCAATTGTAGATTTTTGTCCACTTGTTAGCATAATTTTTGGATTTGCAACTACACGCCCCTTTTTATTCAATACAACATAATTGATGTACCATTGAACATTAATTGATGGATAGTAACTAGCATATTGATTATTTTGAGGTCCAAAAGTAATAGGACTAACATCTGTCGCACCGTCAGAACCTGCGAAGGACGCTACAAAGTTTGGTGAATAAATACCCCAATTGTTTGTGAAATTTTTTGTACCGTCTTCTGATAATTCAAGAACTGAAATATCTAAATATGCTTGAGGAATCTTAACATCTTGTTCTTTAATAAAGTCACTAATTAATTTTAATTGTGATTTTGAACCACCTGTAACTTGGACGGTACCCCTTTGTGGGAAGTAACTAACAATCATTTTCAAGTCACCAAACGATCTCATTCTAATACTGTCACTTGCTGAAGTTGAGCTAGAATTTTTAGAACTTGAACTGTTACTACTGCTGTTACTATTATCATCACTAGAAGATTCTGATGAATCCTCAATACCAGTAGTTACGCCGTCTTTATCAACAGAACATGCTACAACATTTGTACCTAAACTCAATCCTGAACTTGAGCTACCACTACCTGATGAAGAACCTCCGCTTGAACCACCACTTGATGATGCAAAACCTGTTACTACACCACCTTTACTACGGAATTTATCAAAATTGAATAATTTACGTTGAGAAGGAATATTTGCTGCAAAACCAGTCGCCCTACCTTTTTGAGCTTGTGCACCACCTTGTTTATTTGCTGCTTCACCCCAAGATTGAGCATCTGATTGAACATCTGTTTCACCATTAATCATTCTCAACATATTACAAACCAAAGTTGCCATTTCTGCTGGAGTTGTATGTTTTAAAGTATATGTTGTTGTAATAGGAGGAACATCAAATTTTGCAACTATTTTCTTTGCCATTGAAACATCATTTGGAGTACCAAACACTAACAATTCGTTTGCAACAGCGTTTGTTACAACTACATCCCAGTTTGATAAACCAGGAGTATTTTTAGAAAATATATTTTGATTTAAAAAGTTTGCAATCATTGCTGCATCTACATAATTAACTGGAATTGTTGTCATTGTTTGTTTTGACCAACCTGTTGAACGAGCAAAATCAGAAGATGATACAACCAGAGTTCTGCCATCTAAATAATAAGTCAAGTTTGTAATTTGTAATACCATTCTAAAAGCATCGTTTAATGGTACATTTACTAAATCAAGAGTAACACTACCTTTCGCTGATTCGTGGAATACAATATTTAACCCAGCTTTATCTGCAAACATTCTTAATACAGGTTGAACATCAGAATTTTTTAAACTCAATGTAACCTTTGCATTTGACTTTGTAATTCTTGTATCACCATACAAATTCATCTGAGATGATGCTGTATTATTTCTCAATACAGGCTTTACATTTGATGACGGATTTACATACGCCAATAAATCATTTGCTGCAAAAGCAAATGATTTTGTCATTATTGCGATTATTGCTAAAACTATGCATACTCCACAAAGTTTATAGTTAAATTTAATCATTCCTTACTCCCGATTATGTTTTTTGTTTATTATCTTCTGTAACTTACATTTCTTGTAGATGGTGAACCACCGAATTTTTTATTGATATTAGCTGTACCTGTTGTATTAGGTTTGATTGTTGCCAATATTATACCGATTTTTGCATCATAAATGTTGCTGCCTTTTTGGATAACAACTGATTTTTGATTAATAGCAACAATCTTAAATCCTTGAATTACATCACCTTTTTTAACAAAGTAGTCCGTTCCTGAAATTTTGATAATTGCAGAAGGACTATAAGAATCATACATGATACCTGAAACAGATGTATGCAACAATGTATTCGCATCTGGTGATGAATTAAGTGTTGTTGGAGGTAAAATATAATTTGGATTTGGTTTTGCTTTAACAACTTTTTTCACTACTGCTTCATTTGCAGGTAAAAATGGGTTTAAAACAACTTTTTCATCTACATCAACAACAGCTTTTTTTGAGGTTAATGCTTCTTTACCTGTTGCTTTTGTGTCACCACTTGCTAGCAACATGGAATTAGGATCAATACCTCCTCCGTTATTAAATGCTAGGTAATTACCTCCTTGTTCAGAACCTGCAGAACCACCCGCAAATCCTGACTTGTTCATTACTGAAATACCTGCATCTTCAGCGCTGATGGCATTTAATTCCTCCATTGCAACTGTATTTTGAGCTTCAATCACTTCTTCATTTGATACAACGTTATTATACATAGAATATAGCCCGTAACCCACTGCCAAAGAGCATACACTCAATGCCACTGAAATTACAGCAAATAAAATTTTGTCATTTTTAAAGATGTTATTAAATCTAATCTTAATAACATGCACTGTTGGTTTACTTATTGACGGTACGCTTTCTGTCAAAGTTGACGGAAATTGCAAATACCTTGTTCTATAATTAACTCTTTCGTTACTAAATCCGCTAATCATTTTCCCAAATTTCTATGTAATAGTTGTATTTCCCCTAATGCTAAAATACATATTTCTCTTAGTACAATACTTCAGCATAATTTATAT
>CAVFBQ010000020.1:0-2586 GCA_963620455.1 uncultured Eubacteriales bacterium | reverse complement strand
AAATGATACTGTTTCAACATTTGAATTAGAAACTTTATACAAGGATGCGCAAGTTTGTTTTTCCGACAACGACAAACTTTCAGCACTAGTTGCAAGTGAGTTGGATGCGGATTTGCTAATTATTTTATCTGACGTAAACGGTCTTTATGACTGCAATCCAAAAGATAATCCAGATGCAAAAATAATTACAGAAGTAAAAGAAGTTACTGATGAAATTATGGATATGGCATGTGGGGTTTCTGATTGTGGTAGAGGTGGCATGAAGACTAAACTTGAAGCCGCAAGATTAGTTACTCGTTTTGGTGGCAAGGTTTTAATTGCAAACGGAAAAATTCCAAATGTTATTAGAGAAATTTTCTCTAATAAAGAAATTGGTACAAGATTTTTACCAACTGATGAAAGCCTTTCAGGTAAAAAACGTTGGATTGGTTATGCAACAAATATTATTGGTAAATTGGTTGTAAATGAAGGTGCTAAAAAAGCTGTCCTTGAAAAAGATTCAAGCCTTCTTCCAATTGGTGTTTTGAAGGTGGTTAACGAATTTAAAAAAGGCGAAGTTGTATCCATTATGGACGAAAATGACAATGAATTTGCTCGAGGAATAGCAAATTATAGTTCTGATGCATGCAAAATGATTTTAGGCTGTCACTCAGACGACATTCTAAAAATATTGGGTTACAAAAATTACGATGCAATTGTTACGCGTGATAATATTACAACATTATAGGTAGACTATGAATTTTGAAGATATTGCAAAACAAGCTAAAGGTGCAAGCCTTGAAATGGCAGAATTAACTACAGAGGTTAAAAATAAAGCTCTTTTAATAATTGCAGATGCGCTTGAAGCAAATAAAACACAAATTTTTGAAGCAAATAAAATTGATTTGGAGCAAGCTAAAGATAGCGTTTCTCCGTCAGTTTTCAATCGTTTGAAGCTAGACGAAAACAAAATGCGTGATATGATTCAAGGTATTCGAGAGGTTGTAAATCTTGAAGAACCAATTGGCAAAACTCTTTTGGCTCGTCAACTTGATGAAGGTTTGAATTTGTATAAGGTATCTTGTCCGATAGGTGTTATTGGAATTATTTTTGAGGCAAGACCAGACGTTATTGCACAGATTTCTTCGCTTGCAATCAAATCATCAAATGCCGTAATTTTAAAGGGTGGCAAAGAGTCTATAAACACAAATAAAACAATTTTAGGTATTATAAATGGTGTCTTAGATAGTATTAAGGAATTTCCTAAAAATGCTTTGTCGCAAGTGTTTACGCATGACGAGGTTGCTCAAATGCTTAAATGTGATGCAAATATTGACTTAATTATACCTCGTGGGGGTAATAAGTTGGTTAAATTCATAAAAGAAAATACAAAAATTCCTGTATTAGGTCACGCAGACGGAATTTGTCATATTTTCTTGGATGAAAGTGTAGATTTTGAAACAGCAAAAAGAGTAATTATAGATGCTAAAACACAATATCCAAGTGCTTGTAATGCGGTTGAAACCTTGTTGGTTCATAAAAACTTTATTCAAAAAGAAGAATTATTAAAAGAACTTGAAAATGCAGGTATTACACTTGTTTCAACCCCTGACACTTGGGCATTTGAACATGGTGACAAAACTTTGGCATATAAAATGATTGATAATCTGGACGAGGCTATAAACCATATAAATACTTACGGTTCAGGTCATACAGATTGTATTCTAACAAGAGATGATTCAAATGCGCAAAAGTTTATGCAAAAGGTTGATTCTGCAGGTGTTTATCAAAATGTATCAACAAGATTTGCAGACGGATTTAGATATGGTTTTGGGGCAGAAGTTGGAATTTCTACAAACAAAACTCACGCAAGAGGTCCTGTAGGTTTGGAAGGTTTAACAATTTATAAATACAAACTTATAGGCGAAGGACATATCGTAAAAGACTATGTAGACGGCACAAAACACTTTAATCATAAGGATTTGTAAAATGAAAATTGGAGTTGTAGGCTTAGGGTTAATTGGTGGTTCGATTTTTAAGGCTTTAGAGGCTCTAAAATATGATGTAGTGGGAGTTTCCAATTCTCAAAAGGGCTTACAAAAAAACATTTCAAATGATTTTAATACACTAAAAGATTGTGAAATTGTTTTTGTTGCAACTCCAATGAACAAAACGCTTGATATACTTAATAACTTGGAGAATTTTTTACCTGAAACAGCGACTGTTGCTGATACTTGCTCTTTAAAAGAGTTTGTTGCTAACAAAAAATATAAATACAATTTTATTCCGACTCACCCAATGGCTGGCACTGAATTTAAAGGGTTTGAACACTCTTTTAAAGACTTGTTTAAAGGTGCAAAATGGGTTGTTTGCAACCGCGCTTTGGCGCAAGAAACTAACAACAGTTTGGCTGAATTAGTTTATGTTATTGAACAAATGGGTGCAGAGGTTGTTTTTGCCGATGCAAAAGAACATGATGCTTCTGTTGCAATAATTTCGCACATGCCAATGGTAGTTGCTCAGGCTTTGTTCAAATCTGTAGAAAATAATGATTTGGCTAAAAAGTTAGCGTCTAGTGGGTTTAGGGATATGACAAGACTTGCTCTT
>CAVFBQ010000019.1:0-8011 GCA_963620455.1 uncultured Eubacteriales bacterium | reverse complement strand
ACCTTCAATTGAGCAAGAGTTTGTTTTGTTAAAGTTACGCAAATTGTAAAGGTATGAAAGTTCTTCTAAATTTGTTATTAAAATAGCTTCATTAGTTTTTAAATCAAGCTCTTTAATTTTTTCTTCTTTTGAATTTCCTGTTAATTTTAGTGGGATTTCTGTTAATGTTTGTGCGTTGTACTCAATTTTTTCTTCAATTGGATCAATGTCCAAAAGTTTTATTTTGATATTTTTTGTGTTTAAATATTTTGTTAAGTTTTCATATCTAAATTGAGAGTTTTTCTTTGAACAAATCCCTAATATTGAATGCTCGTCCATTTTTTTTGTAAGTTCATTAATTACCTTATCTCCCATTTGAAGTTTTACAACTGTAATGTCTTCGTGATTAACTTCAAGGTCTGCTTGAACGTGATAACGACCATCAACAAATAGATACACATTATCTTTTGTGACTAGTGCATCTCCAGTAGAGCCAGAAAATCCTGTAAGATAGTACCTTGAATTTTTGGCTAACTCGTTGTATTCTACTAAAAATTCGTTTGTAGAGTTGACTAACAGGTAATCTATTTTTTCTTGTTCAAGGAATGAACGAGCTTGTTCAATATATTTATTCATTATTCAATAACGCCAGTAACTAAAATTAAATGCCAACCAAATTGAGTTTGTACAGGCTCTGATAATTCACCTTGTTTTAGTGAAAATGCTGCATCTTCAAAAGGTTTTACCATTACTCCGCGAGGGAAGAAACCTAAATCTCCGCCTGCTTGACCTGATGGACATTTTGAATATTCTTTTGCTACTTCTGCAAAATCTTTTCCATTTTTAATTTCATTGTATAACGCTTTTGCTTCATTTTCTGTAGCTACCAAAATGTGCGAAGCTTTAACTTCTGTTGCCATATTTTTCTCCTTTTTATTTTGATTTTCATAATTATTATAGCAAAAATATGAATAAAAAATGCAAAAATAAAAAGTTATTGACAACATGTAAAGCTCTTGCTATGCCTAGCATGCCATGATTTTGAAAATATAATTGTAAATTTTTGTTACGGTTTTTGGCATGGAACTAACAAAAAAATATTTCTTGAGTTATTATTCATGTACAACTATCCCCAAATCTCCTCCCAAGATTATGAAGTATATCAAGCAGCAATAGCTGCTTTTTTTTTAGCCATCGTAGAGGCACGAACGAAGTGAGAGGTGAGCATAAGTCAACGTAAACGTTTTGTTTTCGTTGCGAATGCGAACGTTGCCGTTTAACACAAGGGTATGTTTTTAGTAAAGTAATAATTTAATTTATTGCTCTTATAAAACTTTTGCGTATTATAGTGGGTAATACTATTAATACAAAAGCCGATAGAATTATCTCTTGAATGATAGCAAATTATCTAGTTTTTCAATAATTTGCATAAATAAAAAAATGTACGATTTTTTTATGATGTCCCTATGGACTTTGTGTGTGACTATTTTTAGAGTTTCGGCTCTGATTATAAAGTTATTTTTTATGTTTCTGAAAAATCTAAAGGTGCTTTTTCCTGCGTTTTTTGAGTGATTTCGTTTTGATACTAAAGAATCAGTTACATTCATTGAATTGCCAAGTAAATGGGCGATGTTGAACAAAAGTTTGTCAGGGCAGATTCGCCAAGCCTCAGTATTTGTGTACTTTAAAAGGTCGTTTAGTACGTCTTTTTTTAACATTCCACAACTCATAGGTTGCCACCACCAGCCACCAAATGGGTGAGTTTGTGGGGTTAAAATTTCGTTCTTGTCACTGTTGCAGACAACCAAGGATACGTTATTATGTGTAAGATGTTCAATTAAACGTTCTGCATAATTAGGTGAAATTGCATCGTCAGAATCAATGATACTTATATATTGTCCTTGTGCTTCTTTTAATCCCGTCAAAATTGAGGCAAGTTGCCCTTTGTTTTTGTTGTGATGGATTAATTTTATTCCGCATTCTTGCTCTAAAAGTTCCATTGAATTATCGCTTGAGCAGTCATCGACAACTATTATTTCAAAGTCATTTATAGTTTGGTTTTTGATACTTTGAATGGTTTGTAAAACGTATTTTGAATAGTTGTAAGAGGTTACAATAAAACTTACTAACATTGTTTTTTACTCTTTTTGTTGTGATGTATTGATGATGCAAGTGCTGCAAGGATAAAGCCTAAACCGATTAACCCTGTTACAACTTCTGGAACTTCAACCATTGTTGAAATAAACATTATTATTGCTAAAGCACCAATTGCCCAGTGTGCACCTTGTTCTAAGTATATGTATTGGTTTAACGTTTTTTTTTCAACAAGCATAATTGTTAATGAACGTACGAACATTGCGCCAATTGATAGACCAATTGTGATGATTAATATGTCTTGGCTTAAAGCAAAAGCACCCAAAACACCATCTAAAGAGAAAGAGGCATCAATTAATTCAAGATATAAAAATGCAACAAGTCCACCACCTTTTGCAACTTGAGCAAGTTCTTTTGCTTTTTGTTCTTCGTGTTTTTCTAGCCAATGAGTAATTCCATCAATAAGCAAATAAGTTACAACACCGATTACGCCAGAAGACAAAACAGAGGTTTTAAATTCTGCAGGTACGTAGTGATGTGTTATCAAAACGATTATAAGAGTTAAAATTGTTTCTAACCCCTTGATATTACCTAAATGTGAGCAATATTTTTCAACGCCTTTAATCCAATGTATATCTTTTTCGCAGTTGAACATATAAGCGAAAAATAGCATTGCTAGGAAAGCTCCACCAAATGATACAATTGGTGCGTGTGTAAGGTGTAAATAATGTGCATATTGATTAGAGTCAGTAAGTGCAATTGAGGCTACTTTTAAGATGCTTAACTTTGCAAAAATTGCAACTACAAGTAGTGGAAATAAAAATCTCATACCAAATACGGCGATTATGATACCCCAAGTTAAGAAGCGATGTTGCCATACAGGTTCCATTTTTTCTAATTTTATGGCATTTACAACTGCATTATCGAAGGATAAACTTACTTCTAAAATACTTAAGATAAGTACAATAAACACGCATAAAAGTCCAGTTCCTGAGTGTACGTGTTCACCCCATAAGTAGGCAAGTATAATACCTGCAATTGTCACTAAAAATGAACCTGTAAAATATTTCATCATTTTAATTTCTCCATTAATTCTTCTGCTTTTTTGTGTAAGTTTTTAAGGTTGGAGTCGTTGTAAATTACATAATCCCAGTCTAAAACCATATCTAAACCCGTTTCAGTAATGTCGTCTTCTCCAACTAATTCGCCTCTTGTTGCTCGAATTTCTCTTGGACATTCGACTCTGATAGAAATAGCACCTGCTTTTTTGAAGGTTTCATATTCAAAAGGAACTCTTACGTCAGTAACCATAATGTTACCTTCTTCTTCAATGATTTTCTTTAACCAATAATCATCGCTTTGACTTCTGCCCCAATTGCCTAAATTTATTAAACCTTGACGATATTTCGCCTTATTTTTTTCAATTTCTTCATAGGTCAAGTTATGCTCGCGACCATACTCAAGTTTTATAATATCGCCCATTGCACATCTGTGATAATCAGGCATTTTTTCTAACAAAATTTTTGCAAGAGTGTCTTTTCCTGAATATTGCTTTCCTGAAAAAATGATAATTTTGTCTGCCATTTAGACCACCTCACTGTTTTAGTATGCCCTAATTTCTCTAATATGTCAATAAATTAATATTTGCGCAATTCGTGCTTGATTTTTGGCTTGCTTTTGCCTATAATAAACTAGTTACAATAGCTGGAAAGTTGGAAATACAAAATGACATTGAATTTTCAAGAATTAATTTTTAATTTACAAAAGTACTGGGCTGACCAAGGTTGTATTGTTCAGCAACCTTATGATATAGAAAAAGGGGCTTCTACAATGAACCCTGCTACATTCTTAAAGGCTTTAGGGCCTGAACCTTGGCATACTGCAATGGTTGAACCTTGTAGAAGACCAACTGATGCAAGATATGGTGAAAATCCTAACAGGCTTGGTCACTATTACCAATTCCAAGTTATTATGAAGCCAACTCCAAAAGATGCTCAAGAACTTTATTTAAAATCTTTGGAAGCTATTGGTATTGACCTAACGAAGCACGATGTTCGTTTTGTTGAAGATAACTGGGAATCACCAACTTTAGGTGCTGCTGGTGTAGGTTGGGAAGTTTGGCTTGATGGAATGGAAATTACTCAATTTACATACTTCCAACAAGTTGGCGGTTTAGAAGTTAAACCAGTGGCTTTAGAATTGACATACGGTGTAGAACGTATTGCGATGTACTTACAAAATGTTCAACACTTTAAGGATATTAAATGGAATGAAAATTACAACTATGGTGAAATTTTCATGCAAAACGAAGTGGAACAATCAAAATACAATTTTGAAGTTTCAAATCCAGATTCATTGTTCAAAATGTTTGATTTGTTCCAAGGTGAAGTAGATAACTGCGTTGAGTCAGAGCTTGTATTGCCTGCTTATGACTACGTTTTAAAATGTTCTCATACCTTCAATTTACTAGATGCAAGAGGTGTTATCAGTAAAGACGAACGTAATAACTTCATTAATCGTATTAGAACAATGGCTTCAAAAGTAGCCAAATTATATGTTCAACAAAGAGAAAAAATGGGCTTCCCTCTTTGTAAATAGCCCCCAAAAGACTATACAGATAGAGAAATTAGAGAAAAATGGCAACAAAAAAGGAATTTAGATTTAACTTTACGCAAACAGGATTAATGAAATTGATTAGAAGAAAAAATCCTGATGAAATGATAAAAGATGCGAAGCGTAACGGTTTAAAAAAGACATTAAACGCATTTGATTTAGTAGTTTTAGGTATCGGTATCCTTATTGGTTCTGGAATTTTTGCTGTAGTTGGTATTGCCGCAGCAAATCCAAATACTGGTGCTGGACCAGCATTAGTTTTGTCAATGGTGATAGCAGCTTTTGCTTGTGTATTCTCTGCACTTTGCTATTGCGAATTTGCAGCAATGCTTCCTGTTGCAGGCGGTGCGTATGTTTATACATTTGCAACTCTAGGTGAATTTATGGCTTGGATGGTTGGTTGCGTTTTAATGCTTGAATACGGAATCGGTTTTATTGGTGTAGCTTGCGCTTGGTCTAATTATTTCGTTCAATTTATGAAGGGATTTGAAGGACACTTACCTACACTTCTTACAAATCCTCCAATTTGGTTAATATCAGATTACCGTTCAACGGTAGCTCTGTTAGGCGATAGCGCAAATAGTGTAATTCCTCATATTTTTGGTATTCCTATTTCTATAAATTTACCAGCAATTTTAATTATTATTATAATTGCTTGGATTTTAAAAAGTGGTACAAAGGATTCAACAATTATGGCTACAATAATGGTAGTTATTAAGTTGGCTGTAATTGCATCATTTATTATCGTAGGTGCATTCTATGTTGATCCTCAAAACTGGGTGCCATTTGCTCCAAATGGTCTGAATGGTATTTGTAATGGTGCATTTATAATTTTCTTTGCATATATTGGATTTGATGCTTTAGCGACAACCGCAGAGGAGTGTAAAAATCCACAAAAAGATTTACCAATAGGTATTATTGGTTCTTTAGCTGTTACAACTATTGTATACGTTTTAGTAGCTTTAGTTTTGACAGGTATGCAACCAACTAGTGGTGTTGCAATACCTCAAGAATTTTTGAAAGCTCCGATGGTGTTCGTTATGAATATGGTTCACCAAGATTTAGTTGCAAGAATTATCGCTGTAGGCTCTCTTGCAGGTTTAACCTCTGTTTTACTTGTAATGTTAATGGCTACAACTCGTATTTTATACGCAATGAGTCGTGATAATTTCTTACCTTCTATTTTTAGAAAATTAAACAGAAAAACAAGAACTCCAAATATTTTAACTTACACAGTTGCATTTATTTCAATACTTGGAGTTTTGTCATTAGACTTAAACGCAGCAGCAGAACTTTGTAACTATGGTGCATTTACATCATTTATCATTGTTTGCGTTGCAGTATTAATTTTAAGAAAAGTTGATCCTAATAGAAAACGTCCATTCAAAGTTCCATTCTCACCTTGGTCACCTTTAATTGGGATTTTCTGTTTGTTGGGATTGATGGTATACTTCTTGATTACATCAGCAAGCATTATGTCGGCAATCCTTTTCCCTATTTGGATAGGATTGAGTGCGTTAATGTATTTCCACTATGGATATAAGAAAAATCGTAAAAAAGAAGCTAAAATGCTTGAAATCAAGCTAAAAGCAATAGAAAAAACAAGATTGAAAGAACAAAATAATGGCTAATAATACAACACTAAACGATAAAATATCAACAGTATTCAAGCAGATGTTTACTATAAAAAGTGCAGATGAATTAATTTCTGCTAGTAAACATTCAGAATTGAAGAAAACATTAAACGCTTTTGACTTAATTGTTTTAGGTATTGGTGCAGTTGTAGGTACTGGTATTTTTACAATTATTGGTATTGCGGCACAAGGTGGTGACGGTGGCATTGCCGCAGGTCCTTCGCTTACAATATCAATGGTAATCGCCGCGATTGCCTGTGTTTTTTCAGCTCTTTGTTATAGTGAATTTGCTTCAATGATTCCAGTTGCGGGTAGTGCTTATACATATACTTATGCAACAATGGGCGAATTTATGGCTTGGATGGTTGGTTGGATTTTAATGTTAGAATATGCAATCGGTAATATTACAGTTGCAAGTGCTTGGACTGGGTATTTTATGCAATTATTGAAAGGCTTTGAGCATGTTCTTCCTAATTGGCTTGTAAATCCTCCTATTTGGTTGATTAATGATTATAGAACATCCTTGGCAATTTGCTCAAAACAAGGATTGAATCCGCATGATGTGATGCCATATTTGTTCGGTGTAATTCCTGTATCAATCAATGTTCCAGCAATTGCGATAGTGTTAATTTTAACTTTGCTTTTAGTTAAAGGTGTTAAAGAGTCGACTAAAGTTGCAACAATTATGGTTGGTGTAAATCTATTTATAATTATGTCGTTCATAATCGTAGGTTCATTCTACGTAAAACCTGAAAACTGGACTCCATTTGCTCCAAATGGCTTTGAAGGTATATTTATGGGTGCATTTATAATTTTCTTCGCATATATTGGATTTGATGCGATTTCAACTGCAGCAGAAGAAACTAAAAATCCGCAAAGAGATTTGCCGATTGGTATTTTAGGTACATTGTTCTTATGTACTGTTTTGTACGTTTCTGCAGCACTAGTTTTAACTGGTATGGTAAATTATCAAGCGATTGATATTCAAGCTCCGATTGCATCAGCAATGAGATTTGTAGGACACAACAAATTAGCTGGGCTAATTTCTGTAGGCGCATTGGCTGGTTTAACTTCAGTATTGTTGGTTTATCAATTAGGTACAACTCGTATTTTATATGCAATTAGCCGTGATAGATTTATTCCAAAAGGATTAAGAAGGGTTCACAGACACAATAGAACACCTTATGTTTTAACTTGGTTGTCAGCTATTGTAGTTATTTTAGGTTCATTGGTAATGGACTTGAAAATATCTGCAGAACTTTGTAATTTTGGTACATTCTTATCATTTATAATAGTATGTGCTGCGGTTATGATTTTGAGAAAAACTGAACCGAATAAGCCAAGAGCGTTTAAAGTTCCGTTTGTGCCTTTATTTCCTATTTTGGGTATAGTAATGAGCGGTGGTTTAATGTTGTACTCTATGACCTCGTTAAAAACATCTTCTATATGGTTTATTGCTTGGTTAGTTGGCGGAGTTTTAATTTATGCTTTTTATGGTTATGGGCAAAAGCGTTTGGAAGAAAAACGAAAGAAATTTTATTTAAGAGAAAAAGAATAATGTTTTTAAAGGTGCTTGCGGTTATACCGCAAGCACCTTTTTGTATTGTTAATATAAATTCGATATGCCTTTTTTTAATGGTTTTTTTGAACGAAATAAATAGATTTTCTATTAACACCTCGAATATTTCAAA
>CAVFBQ010000018.1:4341-7271 GCA_963620455.1 uncultured Eubacteriales bacterium | reverse complement strand
CTTAAATTCAGTACCAAAAGCCCACAGCATTGTCAAAATTAAATGAATTTGCAATATATGCCCAAACGCAACAATAGAAAGGAAATATTGATAGTTAAAATAAGGATTTGAACGTACATGTTCATTAACTCTAATAACATTAGCTTGTTTAATCGCCTCGTCCATTGGCAGACCACGCTTAGAACGAACTGTTGCATCAAGTCCAACCATCATTGTTTGAACAAGCATTGCTACGTCCTTGGATATAATCCCACCAATCAAAATTCTTTGATTATTATAGTAAAATAAAAGTTTTGGTTGTTTCAATCGATAAATATCGCGTTGGAAATCCTTAGGAATAGCCACAAACGCATACACTTTGCCTTCTGTAAGCAATTGACGAGCTTCCTCAAGGCTTGTAACATTATATTTTACCGAGCAAGACGGTAATGCCTCTAAATCTCTTACAAACATTCTTGAGAATGAGGAATTATCATCGTCTAAAACAGCAATGGGCATATCTGTTGGAGAACCTTTTGAAAAAATCATACAGATTATCAAACACATTGCCAAAGGCATTATAAAAGCAACCGTCCAAAACAACGGCTCTTTATAAATTCGCTTTATTTCTCGTTTTACAACACCTTTTAATGACATTATTTAAGTTTCTTCCAATCAAAAACTGCACTCATGCCTGCACGCAAGCCTTCTACTTTTTCAACTGGAACAGCACGAACTTCAAAAGTTTTCATATCAAAATCACCTTTTGCTTTTGTCGCACGCCAATTTGCAAAATCACCCATTACAGAGATATAATTTACTCTGACTTTTACAGGTTCTTTGCCCATTGCAGGAATTTTTACGTTAAATTCTGTTCCGTCTTTAATTTTAGACAATAAATCTTCTCTTAAATTAAACACTACCCAACAGTCATTGTCATCAACGATAGTAACAATTGGATATCCCGCGCCAACAAGTTCGCCTTCTTCAACGTTAATTTCTGTAATTATACCATCAATCGGAGCAAAAATTGTGTTTTCTTTCAAATAAGATTGAACTTCATCATTTGCTCCCATTGCACGTTTTACGTTTGCTGCAGCTGAAAGTTTGTCTTCAGCACGACTTCCTGTAACCAACATGTTATAATTATCTTGTGCTGCTTGATATTTAGCTCTTGCTTCATCAAGTTTTTGAGTTGGAATTACACCCTCATCGTGCAATCTATTCAATCTATCAAAAGTCTTTTTTGCTAAATCTCTTGAGGCTTTTGCCATACTAATTTGCTCATTTCTAGCGCCATTATTAACTTTTTCTTGTTGAGCCAAAGCTAATTGAACTGTCGCATCAACTTGAGCAGCCTTTGCATTAATATCAGGAGTATCAAGAGTAATCAAAACATCACCCTTTTTAACTCTATCGCCTTTTTTATAATTAATTTTTTCTATACGACCTGTAATTTTTGATGCTAAATCCACCGTTTTAACATCGACTTCGCCTTGTAACAACATTGTATTTGCTTGCATGAACGCATAAACACAACCCATTACGGCTAAAATTACTGCTACGAAAAAGATTCCTGTAATTGCTTTTTTACTCATATTATCCTCACTTAAAATTTTTCTGTTTTAGAATTTGACACATAGTTTAAAATAGCTTTTGTATCACCATTTGTTTTTAATAAATCCGCTAATGTTACGTCATAGTTGTAAATTGAGTTTAGTCGTTCAATTTTAACTTTAGATAACATCATTTGCGCATCTGTAACTTGCAAGGAAGTTCCAAAGCCTTCTTTAAACGCTAATGATGAAGTCCTTAACGCCTCTTGCGCATTTTCTATTGATTTTGAAGAACTGTCGTATTGTTCTTTATATTTCATCAATTCTTGATATTGTTTTATAACAAGACTTTCAAGGTTATATTCTGCATCTGAAATTTCAAAATCTACCATTTTTCTTTCGCAATTTGCTGCCTTAACGTCATTCAATCTTGAAAAACCGTCAAACAGTAACCAATTTGCAGATCCGCCGATTGCTGCTCTTGGGAATGCTTCTGACAAATGGCTTGCTGCAGCTACATCATAAGCAAAAAGAGATAATGTAGGTGAATAATTAGCCATTTTTGCGTGATATTTTGCATTCAAAGCTTTTTTCTTTGCTCTTAACTGTTTTAATTGAGGATTATTTGCTTTAACATTCTCTTTCATTGCAACAACATCTATTGTGCTATCATCATAAACAAATAACAAAGAATTTGGTTGAATATAAACATCTTTCAAATTTGCATCTTGCGCTTTAATCAAAGTTTTCAAGCCTTCTTCAATTACATTTGCATCTCTTAAAGAAGCTTTGTAATCACGCATTGCATCAGCATAAGCAACCTCTGCATGTAAGCGTTCAGATTTTGAAATTATGCCTTCTTTTTCTAATAATTTAGCATCTTTTAAATGTTGTTCAATACCGTCTGCAACTTGTTTTCTAACTTCGACAACATCTCTTGACATTCTCAGACCATAATAGCGTTTTACAAGTTCTAAAGTTAAATCGTCTTGAACCTCTCTGTATTTTTCATTAGATGCTTCCAATTTAGCTCTTGCTGCGGCGTGGTTTGATAACAATTTACCACCTGTAAAAATATTCCAAACAACGGCACCGCCTGCAGTAAATACAT
Organism: uncultured Eubacteriales bacterium; assembly: GCA_963620455.1. Classification (GTDB taxonomy): domain Bacteria; phylum Cyanobacteriota; class Vampirovibrionia; order Gastranaerophilales; family Gastranaerophilaceae; genus UBA6984. The sequence goes on along the minus strand of CAVFBQ010000018.1, from coordinate 4,625 downwards.
TTTTATCTTGAATTAAAGTTTGAGCACCAAATGTAATTGGTATGGCATCCAATTGCATTGAACCATTAGAAGTTAGAGTTAAATCGTGATTGAAATGAATATAAGTAGCATTCAAACCTACTTTTGGAGAGAATTGTCCCAAAGCAGAACGTTTTTCATACTTCATTTGTTTAATTAATTCGTTATAAGCCTTCAATTTGTTATTATTTTCAAGCATCAATTCATACGCTTGTTCAAAAGTTAAATCTACACGTTGGATTCCGCCTTTTTTAACTTCTGCACTG
>CAVFBQ010000018.1:0-4331 GCA_963620455.1 uncultured Eubacteriales bacterium | reverse complement strand
GGTTGCATTAAAAACATTCCAACTACAAAAAATAAACTTAAAATCTTTTTCATTACACTCCAACCAATCGTAAAAATCTTTCTACTATTTCATCTGTTTTCAAGGATAAATTATCCTCCTCTAAAGAATTTTCAATATAACAGTTAATTATACCGTCAAAAATTGTTGCTAAAAGGTACGCTTCATTATCGTCCATTGGCTTCAATTCCTTTATAATATCTGCACAATATTGATAAACTCTTGCCATTGGGTGTTCCTTACGGCGTGAAATGCCTCTCAAGAACAGTTGGTTATTTTGCATATAACCCTTAATTGTTGTCTTATTTTTTTCAAAATATTTAATCTTATAATCAACAATCATCTTCAAATTTTCAACTGGCATAACTGAATCAGCGCAATGCTCCTTAATCTCCAAATACGCTTTATCAATTACAAACTGCAACCAAGCTAAAAACAATCCTTCTTTTGACTTAAAGTATCCGTAAATCGTACCAACACCAATACTTAAATCCTTAGAAATTTTGTCAACCTGAGTTTTTTCATAACCCAAGGTTTTGAAATACTCACTTGCAGTATCCAATATCAAATTTTTCTTAAATTCATCAACTTTTTGGTTCATATTAATCACAATAGAATATTATTCCAATTCGGAATGAAATTCTATATTAAAATTTCAATTCTTTACAATTTTAAATAATTAAGCATTTTATGCCTTCCAGCTTCAAGGTGTTTTTTATGCCCTTCTTGTATATGTTAAGTAATTCAAGGACAAAATCCTTAGCTCTTTTTATGCTATAATTTGGTTATGAAAATAGCTGATTTACACATACATAGTAATAATTCTGACGGTAGCGATAGCGTAGAAAATTTGGTTAGAGAATTACAAAAGGCAAATGTAGAAATTTTTGCACTTACCGATCACGATACAATTGCTGGGTGTGTAGAGATAAAAAAATATATTCCCCCAAATATAAAATTCATTCCAAGTATTGAACTTACTTGTCAAACAAATGATATAAAATGTCATATTTTAGGGTTCAACTGCAATCCAATTGACGAAAAACTTAACAAACTTATTCAAAAAGGTAAAGAGCTTCGCCATAAAAAGCTTGAGATCAGACTTGATTATATGAAAAATGTTTTGCACATTGATTTTACCCAAGAAGAACTTGATTGGCTATATTCACGCAAAAGCGTTGTAAAAACTCATCTTGCAAACTTGTTAGTTAAGCGTAATATGGCAAAAACTAATGTTGAAGCTATGCAAAAATATTTGGACGGAATAAAAACTGGAAATACTCGTTTTAGCATAGAAGAAGCAATTGGTGCAATTATTACATCTGGCGGAACTCCTGTATGGGCACACCCATTAGGCGGAGAAGGAGAAGAACATATTGCACACGAAAAATTTATACCACGCTTAGAAAAAATGATGGCTTATGGCATAAAAGGGCTTGAATGTTACTATTCACGCTACACGTTAGAAGAAGCAAAATTTCTAATTGATTGTGCAAATTCAAACAATTTGCTAATTTCAGGCGGAAGCGATTACCACGGAACAAACAAAGAGAACATTCAACTTGCAAAACTTAATGTTGACAACATTCCAATAGATGCAAAAAAATTAAGTATTCTAAAATATTTACAAATACTAACTTAAAAAATCATTAAAACAACATTTTCAAGGTAAATAATACCTTGAAATATATCATTCATTAGTTTATAATAGACAAGCGAATTAGGAATGTTGTATAAGGCAAGGTAAAAGATGAAATTTTGGAACAATTTAAAACATGAAAACAAGGTATTTTATGCCTTTTTAGCTATACATTTAATTGTTTGGACTTGTATTGGTTTAATCAGAACCGTTTTACCAACAGATTCATTGGAAGGTATTTATTGGGGCTCCTTGCATGACTTTGGAACTCCAAAACACCCACCATTGGCAGGTTGGTTGACATATTTAGCTTGGATACCTTTCAAAAAAGATTTCTTCGTTTATCTTCTAAGCCAATCATTCATTATACTTGGATTTATTTACATTTACAGATTGGCTAAAAACTTTGTTGACGAAAACAAAGCAATGCTTTCTGTAATCATACTTGAAGGTTGTTGGTGTTATAGCTACATTACAGGTTATTATGGTTTCAACCCTGATGTAGTCTTGCTTTTCACACTCCCAGCTATAACTTTCTATTTCTACCAATGTATGAAAGAAAACAAAACTTCAGATTGGATAAAGTTAGGCTTAATTACGGGTCTTAGTCTTTTGAATAAATATCAAACCGCTCTTATCATATTACCAATGTTTATTTGGGCATTTACATATAAACGCTCTGTATTTTGTCAATGGAAATTCTATTTTACAGCAACTCTTGCATTTATAATATTTTTACCTCACATTTTATGGTTAGTAAAATATGATTTCTTTCCATTTATGTATTTTGAAGGTGAATTAAATGCAAATGTTTGGTATAACCACATAACTGCGCCTTTAAGTTTTATATTTTTTCAAATTTTAGCGATTTTAGGCACACTATTAATATTTTTAACTATAAAATTAAGATATAAATCACTTTTCAAATTAGAAACATCAAGCAATAAACAGGAACTTGCGTTCATTTTATTGTTTGCATTCACCCCATTAATTGTTCACATAGCTATGGGATTTATAGAAGGTGGAACTATGCGTCCTCGTTGGGGATTTGAATTTTGGTTTATGCTAGGCATAATGTTATTTTATTTCTTCCCATTAGAAATTAACAAAAAAGAATTTGATTTCACAACAAAATTATCTTATACGTTAATGTTAATAGTGTTCTTGTCTTTAGGAACATTGTTGACCGTTGAAAAGAATTATAGGAGCCGTTATCCAATTGCTCTTGTATTCAACGATATAGAAAATATTTTTACTTCAGAAACAAATAAACCACTTAAATATGTTGGTGGTTATATTGAATGGACATTGCCACTAACAATTTATGGCAAAACTCATCCTGATTGCATTTTAGACACATTCGGCTATAAAAACCCTTGGGTTGATGAAGAAGATTTAAAAACTTCTGGCACAATAATCCTTGACAGACATTTGGAAGAATTGGACTACCACTTAAAAATGTCGTGTCCTTATTTAGCAAAAGATTACAAATACACACCGAAACCGTATTCCTTTATTTTGCATAATGCACTAGGAATGCCTAGAGAATACACAATCTATTACGTGATTGTTCCTCCTATGAAATAGTTTTGTAACAGTGTGTTAAATTCTCTAAAAAAATCCTAAAGATTTTTTGTATTAATCCGAATAAATACACATAAGAAAAAGTGTGTTCATTAGAGGTTGTCTATGGATTTTAACGCAAATAATAACTTTTTAGGATTAACAACTCAACAAGCCGCCCAATTGCAAAAAATGCTTTTGTCCGGTGATACTGGTTCTGTTGTAAAAAAAGATGCGAATGGAGCACCAATCGTAGATTAAAAGAAACAGAAGGTAAAAAGTTTGATTCAAACAATTTTAATTTCCTTACTGACAGAGAAATCGACGTTACTGACGACAAAGAATTTTCATTTAAAGATATAACAACAAAACTTCTCGGAATGTTTAAGTCCACCCCAGAAGAAGTTAAAAAAGTTGGGTAAAGTTGTACAATATAGCGCCGAAGGCGATGCCTTTGGCGCTTATTTTAAATTATTTTTTAATAATAATTTAAAACGATAATGTTCCAACAGCTATATGTGAGCAAAAAAAATACTCCATCCGCCAGAAAACGCTGGAACTTTTTGTAAATAAATTCTACAAAGAAATAAGGAATGTTGTCAATATGTCAGTTTTTACACAAATAGAATGTTTAAGAAGAATATCTTAATAAACATTAGTAAGAAAGTATTAACTGGGTTTTCGTATTTCATTAAAACTCATAAAAATACATAGATACGTGATTATAATATGCAAAATTACTCACCTATTTTATACAAATTTACAAGCTCATACTTTACAAATTTGCAGATATGCTTTATAATCCAATTATGACAAAGAAAAGATGGCTAACAACAAAGATAGAAGAGGCACTTAAAACAAGGCGTGTTACAATGCTTGTTGGTGCTAGACAGTGTGGTAAAACAACTTTAGCTTGCGATATTGCTAAGCCTAATAATTTTGAATATGTAACATTAGACGATGAAGAAGACATCGCACAAGCTGATCCCAATGGTTTTATTAAACATGATAAAGAAACCATGATTATAGATGAAATACAAAGAGTTCCGAAACTTATCACAGCAATTAAAAAGGCTGTTGATAAAGATACTCGTTACGGTCAGTATATAAT
>CAVFBQ010000017.1:0-2011 GCA_963620455.1 uncultured Eubacteriales bacterium | reverse complement strand
GGCTATATAATTTTTGCTAAAATATTACAATTTAAAACTAATACTTTCCAATTCTGTGAAGTTGCAGAAAAAGTTTTGGGCAACCTACCGGACTCTTACAAATATTTTGTAGAAATCGATAATCTGTTACACGGAAAAACTGTTAACTTCAACATAAATCAACAACCAAATGAAGATGAAAAATTTGCAAAATTTTTATATAACACCATTGATGCGTTCTCAAGAAAAACTGCAGATTCAAATGCATTTGCTATTAAAATTTATCATGCAAAATTAGGTGCAAAAGCAAATAATTTAAATCAATTAGAGCTTTTCTGTGATTTAATGATTGGACGTTCATACTTCAAACTAGAAAGCTATAAAAAGGCTTCATCTATATATAACAGTGTTTTAGAAACTTCACAAAATAACGGATTGAAGAATATTACATATCTTGCTTGGTACTCTATCGCTGAAATGGCGGTAATAAACAATGATATCAACACTGCTTTTGGACTTATAACAAATGCAATTGTAGAATTAGAAAAACAACAAAATACAAACATGTTTATACTAATGTTATTTAAATTGTTACATGCAAAAGTCTTAAAACTAAAAAAAGAAGACACTCAAGCAAGTTTCTGCTATAATCAAGCTAAACAAATTGCTGAAAAATATAAACTAAAATTTTAAATAAGGGGGTTTAAATGAAAATATTATTTGCAGCCGCAGAAGTTGCACCATTCTCAAAAGTAGGCGGATTAGCTGATGTTATGGGTAGTTTACCTAAATACATTGAAAAGAAAGCTGAAATTGCAATCTTCACACCATTACATGGCAGTATTGATAAGGAAAAATTTGGAATTAAAGAATACCCAGATTCTGAAATGTGGATTACATTTGGAAATCAAGGTCATAAATTCAAACTTCACTACTGTAAATTACCTGATACAAAAATAAATGTTTTCTTCATTGAAAATGAATGGTACTTTGGTTGCTTTAAAGAAGTCTATCCAAAATACCTAGATACAAGATATGAACACGAAAGATATGTTGCATTCTCTCTTGCAGTACTTGAATATGCAAAAGCATTAAATTTCAAAGCTGATATTGTTCACGTTAACGATTGGCATACGGCAATGATTCCAATGTTTATTGAAGCAAATTACAAGTATGATGAATTCTGGAATCAAGCAAAAACAGTATTCCAAATTCATAACCTTGCATACCAAGGTATATGGCATGAGGACATCCTAGATTTTGCAAATATGAGAAAGGATATTGTATTCAACGAATGGGGATTGGAACATTATGGAATGGTTAACTGGGTAAAAGGTGCAATTAACTATTCAGACGCAATTTTAGTTGTATCACCTAAGTATGCTCAAGAAATTCTAACACCTGAATTTGGTGAAGGCATGGATTACACACTAAGAATGAACCAACACAAAATTCTTGGTATTTTAAACGGAATCGACTATTCTGTATTTGATCCTAAAAAAGACAAAGCTTTAGTGAAAAACTATGATGCGCGTTCAATTAAAAGAAAACGAGAAAACAAAAAAGCTGTTTGCGAACACTTTGGATTAGAATACAATCCAGAAAGACCGTTAATTGCTTTAATTTCAAGATTAGTTGACCAAAAAGGTATTGATTTAATCAGAGCAGAACAATATGAATTAATGAATATGCCTGCAGACTTCATATTCTTGGGTTCAGGCGCAAAAGCTTATGAAGATTTATTTATTTGGTTATCTAACAGCACTTCAAACATTAGAGCAGAAATTGGCTACAATGCCAAACTTGCAAACATTATGTATGCAGGTTCAGACTTGTTCTTAATGCCATCAAGATTTGAACCTTGTGGTTTAAGCCAATTAATTGCTATGCGTTATGGCTCATTGCCTGTTGTTAGGGCTACAGGTGGACTTGATGATACAGTTACAGGTACACCAAAAGAAGAAGCTAATGGTTTCAAATTCTGGCGTTATAATGGTTGGGATATGAAAGAAGCTCTATACTACGCTATCGG
>CAVFBQ010000016.1:0-4100 GCA_963620455.1 uncultured Eubacteriales bacterium | reverse complement strand
ATGTTAAGGAAGACGCCTAGAGGTAAGGACGCATAGAAGCGTAGCTAAATATAAAATTACTTTGTTTCAATGCTTCTAAATATCTGTGCATTTAATATTAAGATATATTACATTTAAACTTTTTAGCTAGCAAAAAAAATTTTTTTAGGATTTAAAGCATGTACGTACCATTTATGTACTTAATTGAATAAACAGGAGATTGATTATGCGTGAAATTGACAACATGAACGCAATTCGCTTTCAAAAAGTAGAGATTAAAAAAGACAAACCAAAAAAATCAGCAGCACCAGAAGGTTCTGAAGACAATATAGAATTTCAAAATGCAAAAGCTGCTTCACTAGGACGTTCTCAAGTGTCAAAGCCTGATAATGTTGAAAGCGATATTAAGTTTATGATGAAAAATCCTGAACTTGTAATGCAAGCAAACATGTTCTTCGACAATGCTTATGAAATGCTAAAAAGCAAAAATGAAGAGCGTGCTTATGAAAAATCTGCTCAAATGATGCAAGCTTTCAGAGATGAATTTATGAAATTGCACTAATCTGCAATTAAAGGTTTTGAAAATTTTGGTTTAAAAAAGTCCCTTAAATAGGGACTTTTTTAGTGCTTTTTTATTAAGTAATCAAAAATGATTAAACAAATTCTTTTCCAAACTATTTGCGTTAAATCCGATTTCTTTGCCGTCAAATTTAACTTTTACAGTATCAGAGTCGGTTTTCTCTTGAATTTCGCCAATAATTGTATAAAGACTTTTATCAAGATTCCTCAAATCCTCTTCGCTTATTGCACAAACAAGCCTGTAATCTTCGCCACCAAAGAAGATAGCTTTTTTGTAATTGAAATTTTCTATTTCTTCTAAATCCTTGTTATAAGGTATTTTTTCAAAATTTACAACCGCTGAAACCTTGCTAAAATCGGCAATTTTATATAAAGCGTCCATAAGTCCGTCAGAGCTATCCATCATTGCATAATCATTTACGGCACTTGTTGAAATTGCATCAGATAACTTGTTGGAAATGCTTGGCATTAAGTGTTCTTTGATTATTTTAGGATACGAATTGCGGTTATTGTTCATTAATAAATTCAATCCAGCGTTACTCGAGCCGTGAGTTCCGTTTGTGATTATTTTATAACCTACTTTTGCGTTTTTTCTTGAAGATATTTTTCTTCCTTTTGTCGAACCGATTGCACAAACTGAAATGAAAATTTTATCATCAGAACCTGTAATATCGCCCCCAACAATTTTTGTGCCGTTTAATGCAGATTTTGCACCTTCATAGAACTCTTTTACAAAGTTTTCATCAATATTTTTTGGCAAAGAAAGTGCAACAGTTAAATATTTTGCTTCTGCTCCAGATGCGTATATATCGCTAAGGTTTACGGCTATTGATTTATAACCTAATTCAAAAGGGCTTGAAAAACTGCGTTTAAAGTGTATATCTTCTACCAAACTGTCTTGAGTTATAACAATCCCTAAATCCTCTAAATAAGCGCAATCATCGCCGATATGATTAGAAGACAACACATTTTGAATAATATTTATATAATCAATTTCCTTCATATTTTAATTCTATCATAAAATATCCGAAGGTTACTAAAAAACGGTACTTTCTGGGGGTTATTTTAGCAAAAAATAAATCTATAATTTTTATATGAAATTTTTAGAAATTACCAAAAAATTACTGAAATTTAAACAAGGAACAGAACAAAAATACACAACAAACCCCTTCAAAGAAAACAAAGAGGTCACGCTGATTTGGATTAAAAAATAGGGTAATTTTAACTCAATGTTATTTTGAACTTGTTTCAGAAAAGTAGCTCAGGTATTGCCTGACAGAAATAGAAAAAGGCGGTGAGATTGAAAATATCACCGCCTTTAAACTTTCGTGCCTTTGCTCAGTCTTAATACGTTCCTTCGATTTTATCCATAACTTCGTCTGGAATATCTGCGTTAGAATATACGTTTTGAACATCATCATGTTCTTCTAATTTATCAATTAATCTCATTAAGGAAGTTGCTGTTTTTTCGTCTGTAACTTCAATTGTGTTTTCAGGAATTCTTGTAAATTCTGCTGTAATATGTTCAAAACCGGCTTGTTCAAGACCTTCTGAAATAGTTTGTAGGTCTGAAACTGCTGTTAAAATTTTGTATTCATCTTCATCATCGTCTAAGAAGTCTTCTGCACCTAAGTTGATAGCTTCTTCAACCAATTTGTCGTAGTCAACATCTTTAGAGAAGGTAATCATACCGTATTGTTTGAACATCCAACCTACGCAACCTGTTTCACCAAGGTTTCCGTTGAATTTTGTGAAATAACTTCTGATGTCGCCAGCTGTACGGTTTCTGTTGTCTGTCATTGCTTCAACAACGATAGCAACACCACCAGCGCCGTATCCTTCGTAAGTTAATTCTTCGTAACTTTCAGATGAACCAGCACCTGTACCTTTATCGATAGCACGTTTAATGTTATCATTTGGAAGTCCAGCGGCTTTTGCTTTTTCTACTGCTGTTCTAAGTCTAAAGTTTGCTTTTAAATCACCGCCACCAAGTCTTGATGCTACGATAATTTCTCTTGAAAATTTTTGGAAAACAACAGCTCTTTGAGAGTCCACTTTTGCTTTTTTATGTTTTGTTGTTGCCCACTTTGAATGTCCGCTCATTGTTTAAATCCTTATATTATGTGTCTTATAGGTTTATTATATCAAAAATATGACGGTGTACAAGTAAGAATTTTTATGAGATAAATAATATATGTCAAACGAATATGTACAAACTCAATTTATAGATTTAGACTCGCCAATTGAACTGGATTGCGGAAAAACTCTTGAAAAGGTTAAGGTTGCTTATGAAACTTATGGCGAACTTAACGAAAATAAAGACAATGCTATTTTGGTTTTGCACGCCCTAACTGGTGATGCGCATGCTGCAGGATATCATGAAGGTGATAAAAAAGCTGGTTGGTGGGATAAAATGATTGGCTCGGGCAAAGCATTTGATACAGATAAATATTGTGTAATTTGTTCAAATATTTTAGGCGGATGTAAAGGTACAACAGGTCCAAGTTCAATAAATCCGGTTACACAAAAAGAATACGGACTTAATTTTCCTGTTATTACAATAGAAGATACTGTAAAAGTTCAAAAAGCATTGATTGATAAACTAGGAATAAAAAAACTTATAGTTGCAGGTGGTTCAATGGGCGGAATGCAGGCGCTTGAATGGTCTTTGGTTTATCCAGAAATGGTTACACATTCAATCGTAATTGCCTCAACTTCAAGACTTTCAGCACAAGGAATAGCCTTTAATGCCGTTGGTAGAAACGCAATTCTTTCAGATCCAAATTTTAATAATGGTGATTATTACGACAAAGAAATGCCTGAAAGAGGTTTAGCTATTGCTAGAATGATAGGTCACATAACTTATTTGTCAGAGGATGCAATGCATAACAAATTTGCGAGAAAACTTCAAGGCAAAGATAAACCCGATTTTGATTTTAACGTTGAATTTCAAGTAGAAAGCTATCTTGAACATCAAGGGCAGGTTTTTGTAGACCGTTTTGATGCAAATAGTTACTTGTATATTACAAAAGCGTGCGATTATTTTGATATTGAGAAAAAATATGGCTCTCTTGAAAACGCTTTTAAACAAACAAATTCAAAGTTTTTAGTAATCTGTTTTTCTTCTGATTGGCTATTTCCGCCAGCTCATTCAAAGGAAATCGTAAGCGCACTAATGAAAACAGGTAAAGAGGTTTCGTTTTTGCAAATAGAATCTCCAGCGGGTCATGATGCCTTTTTGCTTGAGTTTGAAACTCAAACAAAGGTTATAAAAAGTTTCTTGTCTTAATTTTAGCCATTTTAAAAATGCCAAAATAAGTAGACATGGCGCCTTTCCTGACAATGTTAACAATTGTAAAGAAACTTATTTTCATGTGTTATAAAAAAATTTTTCTGTGGAATTATAGAGATATACATAGAGAAAAATATGTAATCGTTGTCACTTTGATTGTTACGCAAGGAGCGTAACAGTACACTACACGGATTTGTAGTGTATCAATCACGAAAGGAGATCGCTTATGGCAATTACAGTAAACACAAAC
>CAVFBQ010000015.1:6386-11612 GCA_963620455.1 uncultured Eubacteriales bacterium | reverse complement strand
AAAACATGTATAAAGTTTCTTTTATAGATACCGATATAGAGAATATAGTAAGTTATGAAAGTGTGGATTATGCTTCAAGGTATAAATTGGAATAGTTATTCGGCAAACCAAATTTTGGAAATGAAACAAAAAGGTGTTCAAGTTCCGGATAATGTGTTAAAAGAAGCTGAAAGTACTGTTTCAGAAAAAGAAGCTAAAGAAATTACTAACGAAACAAAAGATGATAATCAAGTAGAGTACGACGTTGAAGGTGAAAATACTGAGAACACAACTGGTATACAAAGCGCTGCTGATTTCAAAAAACAACTTGAAGAAGAAGGAGCTAGTTTGAAATCAATGGTAAAACAATTTACCGAAAAAGCCAATGAAAATACTGAAACCTTGAGCTCAACATTAAAAGAAATTAGTGGATTTAGCAATTTCATTTTGGAAAAACAAGATATCGCAACAGCAAACATTGCCCAAGCTGAAGATGAACAAGCCGTTATTCGTGAAATTGTTGACGATATGAATGGAGAAATTGAAACTAAAGAAAAAGAATTAGAAACTGTTAATGAAAAGATAGAATCTGGCGAAGCAACAGAAAGCGATGAAGCAAAAGCTAAAGAATTACAAGGTGAAATAGAAGATATCACTCAAAATGGTAATTCAGAAGTTTCAGCAAAAGAAGCTGTTGTTACAGATTTGAACACTGAAGCAGAAAATACAATGAGCGATTTAGATGTTCTTACAAAATATGTAAACGAAAGTCATAGCGAAGCACAAAAAGGCATAGATTTTGCAAAAGAAACCAATGACCTATCTAGCAAACTATACAAAAAGGGTTCAAAAGCTGGTAAAATTGGAGCTATAGTTGGTAGCGTTATCGGCGGAGCCATCGGTGGTGTTGGGATGTCAAAATTAAAAATTACTCACAATAATGTTGACCTAACAAACACTTCTGCAAAGACTAACATGGCCCTTAATATTACTGGTGGAATGGCTGTAGCTACTGTAATGGGTAGCTTAGGCTCATTACTTGGTTCTCAAAATAGAAAAATTGGTCAAGCAGGTATGGAAGCTGCAGACAAATTAAATCAAGTTGCCAATGACCAATTAAAAATGGCAGAAACTGTTGCAAGCAATAATGATATTGCAATTGAAACAAACACAGAAGCTAATTCTGTAATTAACAACTTATCTGAAGAGATTAAATCAGCTGCAGACGAAACAAAAGTGGACAAAAAAGAAGATACAGCTGCAACTACAGAAACAACGGACGATACACCTGCATCAGCAACAACTAATGAAAAAGAAGTTGACGAAGAAGCTAAAAAGAAAAAAGAAGTTTAATCGACTTTGAATAAAATATAGGAGTAAACAAACAGGCGGTTCGCTAAGCGAACTGCCTGTTTGTTTACTTAAATTTCTTTCGTATGCTTGAGTTCACATCGGCTTACGCACCTACTTAGCAATAACAAACGCAATAGCTTTTGTTTTATCGTGAGAAATACTCAATTTAAAACGAAGATTTTTTGATATTTTTTTTAAAAGTCTAAGTTTTGGACAACCATTTTTATCATGATACGTTTCAATATCAGTTAAATAGATACCAGTAATTCCATATTGTTGAAGAGCTTTAATACAAGCTTCTTTCGCACAGAATTTACCCGCAAAATGTTGAGAAGGTTTTGCTTGTGCTAAACAGTATTCTTGCTCGCTATGTGTGAAAATTTTGTCTAAAAGTTGTTTTGAACGATATTCAAATCTGTTACTATCTTCAATATCTACACCAATTTGCATAAATTTTACCTCTTTTTAATATTCTATATTCTAATTTATTTTATCATGGTAAAATAAAATTATACAGCAATTACGAAGGGAAAAACATGAATAAAGAATACTTTCCACAAGAAATAGAAAAAAAATGGCAAAAGTATTGGGAAGATAACCATACTTTCCATACACCAAACGACATTGACAAGCCTAAATATTATGCCTTGTCAATGTTCCCATATCCAAGCGGAAAACTTCACATGGGGCACGTAAGAAACTACACAATTACTGATGTAATTGCACGTTTCAAAAAAATGCAGGGTTACAATGTTCTTCATCCAATGGGTTGGGATAGTTTTGGTTTGCCTGCTGAAAACGCAGCTATGAAACACGGTGCTAATCCTGAAACTTGGACAGACGAAAATATTGCATATATGACAAAACAACTTAAAATGTTGGGTCTTTCTTACGATTGGGATAGAGAAGTTACAACTTGCAAACCTGATTATTACAAATGGACTCAATGGTTGTTTTTGCAATTATACAAAAAAGGTTTAGCTTACAAAAAAGAAGCTGCAGTAAACTGGTGTGACAGTTGCGGTACGGTACTTGCAAATGAACAAGTTATCGACGGCAAATGTTGGAGATGCGATAGCGTTGTAGAAAAGAAATACTTATCTCAATGGTTCTTAAAAATCACAGACTATGCAGATAGACTTTTGAAGGATCTTGACAAACTTGACGGTTGGGGCGACAACGTTAAAACAATGCAAGCAAATTGGATTGGAAAATCTCAAGGTGCAATCTTAAAATTCAAAGTTGCAGAAAAAGACATGGAAATTCCAGTTTACACAACTCGTCCTGATACAGCATTCGGTATTACATACCTTGTTGTAGCACCTGAATACAAGGATATAGAAGCTCTTACAACTGAAGAAAATAAAAAGGCCGTTGAAGAATATAGAGCAAATGCTCGTAAATTAACAGAAATCGAAAGACTTTCTACTGATAGAATTAAAACTGGTGTTCCTCTAGGAACTCACGCAATCAACCCATTTACGGGTGAAAAATTCCCTCTATGGACTGCTGATTATGCATTAGTAGAGTATGGTACTGGTGCTGTAATGGCGGTTCCAACACATGATGAAAGAGATTTCGCTTTCGCTAAAAAATATAATTTACCTATGAAGGTTGTCATTTCTCCAAAAGACAAAGAATTAAATGTTGATGAAATGACAAACGCTTACACTGAAGAAGGTGTAATGGTAAACTCAGGCGAATTTAACGGTATGAAAAATGTTGATGCAAAAAAAGCAATTACTCAATTTGCTGTAGACAACGGCTTTGGTGAATTTAAAACTCAATTCAGACTAAGAGATTGGTTAGTTTCTCGTCAAAGATATTGGGGCGCTCCAATCCCTGTTGTTTATTGCGACAAATGCGGTATTCAACCTGTTCCAGAAGACCAACTTCCTGTATTATTACCAAAAGATGTTGATTTTTCCGTTGTAGGTAAATCTCCAATCACAACTTCAAAAACATTCAAAGACACTGTTTGCCCAGTTTGCGGTGGACACGCTATTAGAGAAACAGATACTATGGATACATTTATGTGTTCAAGTTGGTATTATTTACGTTATTCAGATGCTAGAAACTCTGAAAAATGCTTTGATAAAGAATTAGTTGACAAATGGTTACCAGTTGACCAATACGTAGGTGGTATTGAGCATGCCATTCTTCACTTATTATACTCAAGATTCTTCACTAAAGCATTACACGATTTAGGTCTTGTTGGCTTTGATGAACCATTCAAAAACTTGTTGACTCAAGGCATGGTTCTTAAAGACGGTTCTAAAATGTCTAAATCAAAAGGAAACACAGTAGACCCAGATGAAATCTTTAAAAACTATGGGGCTGATACAGCAAGGACATTTATTCTTTCAGATTCACCTCCAGCAAGAGATTTTGACTGGTCAGATGCAGGTGTTGAAGGTTGCTACAAATTCTTAAATAGAGTTTGGAGATTAGTTTCAACTAACCAAGACAAAATTACTTTTGATTACAAAGTTCCAGAAACTCGTACAAAAGCTAATGATGATTTGGTTCGTATGGTTCATATCTCAATCAAAGGTATCACCAATGACATTTCAAATGACTTCCAATTCAACACTGTAATCTCTAAATATAGAGAATTAGCAAATTACATTTCTGATTGGACTAACAAGGCACAATGGAATGATGAAGACAAAAACGTATTCAGTTTTGCAATTTTAACATTAATGAAATTAATGTCCCCTGTTGCAGTTCACATGACCGAAGAAGTTTGGACTTCATTAGGTGCTAAAACTTCAATTCACGACGAAAAATGGTGCGAATATGATGAAAACCTTGCAAAAGCAAGCTCAATCACGTTAGTTGTTCAAATTAATGGCAAAGTTCGCGACAAAATTGAAGTAGATGAAGCCTTAGACCAAGAAGAGTTGAAAAAAGTAGCTCTTGAAAGCCAAAAGGTTAAAGATACAATAGAAGGCAAACAGGTTGTTAAAGTCATCGTTGTACCTAAAAAATTGGTGAACATTGTAGTTAAATAACAACACACAAGCAGATGTGTTGCAAAAATAAAAGGAAGTGCCGAGGTTTTCAACCTCGGCACTTCCTTTATAAATAAATACGTAAAAACCTAGTGACCCCAACCATCTGGAAGTTCTTTTTTAGAATATTCAATCGGTTTTTTAGGTGCTTCTGCAAGTTTTTTATCTAAGTATGCGATTGTTTCAGGGAAGTTTTGTTGTAAATATTGAGAACGAATACCTAAAACTTCATGAGTTTTCGCTGTTGTTAAAAGTGCATTTGATTCGGCAATTGTTTCCTTCTTACCGCCGATTTCACCATTATAGTGAGTTTCATGGTTGATAAAGTACGCAATGTGATTTCTTTGTGCATCTGGATATGCCTTGTTAAACGCTTTCTTTTCTTTTTCATAAATTTGATTGAACTTTTTATCATTAAACAAAGCATTTTCAACAGTTTCTTTTTGTTTTTTCATATCAACGTCTTTTACATCACAAGCATGACCTAATTCGTGCAAAATTACAAATAAATCATTGCCTGTTACGATTTTACGTTCTGCTTCTGTTGTTTGAGAGTATGAACTTAAAACATCTGGAATACCTACCAATTTGTTTGTTGATTGTTTAAGTTTAAACAATTCTTCTCCAGGCATTTGTTTTAGAACATCCAATATAGATTCTTGCATGCCTGATATATCTTCAAAAAGTTCAAATTTTGCGGTTCTTTCAGGATTTTCAAGGTCTTTTACGTCAATTCCATAACCTTTTTCAGGCATTGAAATTTCATATTTGTGTCCATTTTTTGCTGAAATGAATTTTTTGTCGTTAACAATTTCAAAAGATTCACTATTATTTAAAAGAACCTTGCCATTTTTGTCTGTAATTTTGTAATCAACAATTC
>CAVFBQ010000015.1:5066-6376 GCA_963620455.1 uncultured Eubacteriales bacterium | reverse complement strand
ACAATTCTATTACCTTGAGGGTCATCTTCATATAGATATTGAGTTCTAACCCCTAGAGGAGAAGTCATATCTTTTTTAATTGTTGTAATACCTGTTTTTTTATCAACTTTTGCAGACGAAATTTCTTTTACCTCGCCATTTGCCATTACATGTTTGATATTAAAAATACCTTTAACCTCTGATGGTTCAGTGTATTCAGTTCTTTGAACTTTTCCGTTTTTATCTTTGATAAGTCTTAGTTCGTGAGTTACGATACCTCTGCCTTTGTCGTTTAATTCGTAACGAGTTTTAGCCGTTGTGTTGTTTCTCATATCATTAACTTTTTTAATTTGATATTCTTTGCCGTTTTGAGATTTGTAATGAGTTAAAGTTTCAAGTGCATAACGGTTAAGTTTGCTATCCATAACCTCTTTCATAGTAACGTCATTGTTTTTTACAACTGCTTTTGTAAAATCATCGTCAGCTACAAATCCTTTTTTTACTGCCACAAGGGTGTAATCACCTTTTGAATATGCATCTCTTGCAAAAGTAACTTCTTCTAAACCGTCTTCACCAAGAGTTTTAACCATGTCATTAACTTTTCCTGCTAATTTTTTAGTATCAATCTTAGTTGGTTCTTGAACAGTTTTGATGATGTTTTTGCCTGTTAGAGGAGTATCAATTAATTGTGTAACTCTTTTGATGTCTTTTGGTTCCATGTGGTAAACATCAGCAATTTCGCTTGATGTTTGGAATTTTAAATCATCTTTTTTATCTTTTTTTGTTGCAATATCAGTAATGTCCTTAACTGTATCATAAGGAAGTGCAAGAATACTTCTCAAACCTAATTGGCTAATATTTGCTTGTGGAGCTAATTTTTGAGCAAATTCACACTTTTTAGGATCTTCTTCTAAAGACTGTTTAATACCTTCCAGTATTTGCGGATAACGAAATTTATTTGTTTTTCCGTCAGTTTCTTTCAGATTTGAAAGAGTTTCCATCACAACATCAGGTGTAAAATTCTTTTCAAATTTGTCCTTTTTTAAACCTGTATCTTTAATTTTAGTTGTATGTTTTTTTAATTCTGTACTAACAGTTTTTGGTGTATTTACTCTATTTATTTCCATTTTTATACCGTTTTTCTACTTTGTTTTTATATTTTAAACCATACTCACTATTTAAACAAATATTCTGACATTTTTGCAATTGTTTTTGGGAAATATTGTTGCAAATATTGAGAACGTGCAGCAATATCGTTTTGTGTATTGTATGAATTTAATAATGCATTTGATTCAGCAACAGTTTCTTCTAAACCACCTCTTGAACCTGAA
>CAVFBQ010000015.1:3212-4969 GCA_963620455.1 uncultured Eubacteriales bacterium | reverse complement strand
ATAATGTTCTTCTACATCAATAAAGTAGTTGATATGATCTCTTTGCGCATTTGGAAATGCTTTGTTAAATGCTGCTCTTTCTTTGTCATACACTTTTTGGATATCTTCAGTTCTAGTTAAAACACTGTTTCCATCCTTGTTATCTTTTGAGTGACCCAATTCGTGTAATACTGAATAGAAATCATCTACAATGTCAATTTCTTTTTTATCTGGCCAATAGCAACAATCCTCTAATTTATCGACACCTTTAAGAATATTTGTTGTATCTTTTAGATTAATCAATTCTTCCCCTGGAAATTTCTTCAATAAGTTAAGCATTGATTTTCTGTTTCCTCTAACCATTTTACCTAGGTTTAAATCATTTTCTTCTTTTGTATTTCTGTCTTTTACAGTCAAAGTATTTTTGTCATTACTTACTGTCATTTCATAAACTTTGCCGTTTTTAGATGAAATGAAATGATTATCATCTACAACTTCAAATGATTGAGAGTAGTTTAATAGTGTTTTACCCTTTTCATCTGTAATTTTGTAATCAATAATTCTATTACCTTGAGGGTCATTTTCATACAAATATTGAGTTCTTGTGCCGTCTAAAGATTTCATATCACGTTTTACAGACACAATACCTGTTTTCTTATCAATTTTACCTGAAGAAATTTGTTCTACTTTTCCATCTGGATAGGTATATTTGATATCATAAACACCTTTAACCTCTGATGGTGTCATAAATTCAGTTCTAATTTTTTTACCATTTTTATCTTTGAGGATTCTTACCTGATTTTCAACATTTGGATAACCTTCATCATCAATATATGAACGAACAGAAGAAATTGTGTTGTTTCTATAATCGTTTGTTTTTCTCAATTCATACATTTTACCATTTGCAGAAGTATATTCAGTAGTTTTGTCAACAGCAAGCCTATTTAGTTTTTTATCTAATAATTCTGATTTTGTAACGCCAAAAATAGTCTTACCTGTAATTACGTAAGCATTTTCAGGGTCATAAATATCTTTCTTGAAAGAAACCTTGTCTAATGATTTTGAACCACAAGATTTTTCCATTTCAACAATTTTTGAGCCTAACTTTTTCAAATCAAGTTCTTTATTTTGCGCAATGTTAATCATTTCATTTGGCGCAAGTGTAGTTTCTGTTAATGGTTTAATTCTTTCTAAATCTGGAGCAGGAAGTGCAGAGAATTTAATCAAATGACTGCTTGAATATTTTGGGTTTCCATTTTCTTTTGTCTTTTTAGAAAATTCGTTTACTATAGTTAGAGAATCCGCTTTTCCGTAAGAAATTCTTGCTAAGTCTTTGCCCTTCATATTTGATAAATGAGCCATATCCCTTAATGGTTCTAATCTTGCAGGTTCCCTATCTACGTTCTTCAAAATTTGCATAATGTGTTGCGCATTATAGACAGATTTACCATTTTTGTCTTTAATGTTTTCTAATTCATTAGTAAAACCTACTTTATCATAAGCTGATTTTTCAAATGTATCTTGTTTTGGTTCGTAACTTATTGGAGGAGTTGCCTTGCCTAACTTACCACTCTTACCCTTTCCTCTTGGTCTGTTCAGTTGTTGAACTTGAGTAACGTCATAAGCTGATACATTTTGGATTGCCATTTTTAAAACACACACTTTCTTTGTTTTGAGTAAACTATATAGGCTTAAACACATGTGAATATTCTTTTTGCCATGTTTTTGTACTTTTTGTAACATGTTTTAACAGTATATTCTCTTAATAACTTTACAAA
>CAVFBQ010000015.1:0-3202 GCA_963620455.1 uncultured Eubacteriales bacterium | reverse complement strand
TTCTCTTTTTATAATAAAGGATAGAGGCTATGAAAGAAGAAATTAACAGACACGAAATATTAGAAAAAGTTATGCCACTTGTGGAAAATACTGCTATGAGGTTTAACTTAGTACCAGTAGAAGTTGATTTTACTAAAGAAAATCACCGTTGGTATCTTAGAATTTTCCTATTTTCATACGACCACCCAGTTAATCTTGATGACTGTGAAAATGTTACAAGAAGTATTCAAGACTTTTTGGACGAATTAATCCCTTGCAAATATTATCTTGAAGTATCTTCTCCAGGATTAGATAGAAAATTCAAATCAGAAAAAGAATACTTAATTTTCAGAGGAAGAAACGTAAGTATAAAATTGAAAGAACAACCGACCGACGGTTCTGCACAAATCTTCAAGGCAAAATTGGTTGATTATGACGAAAGAGAAGGAATTACAATTATAAGACTTGAAGACGAAAAAGAAATGGTTTTGCCACTTAGCGCAATAAAATCAACAAAATTATATTTTGAATAATAATCTATAAAATATCGTAACAAGCGCAGTAGGCTAGAATATAAAAATACAAAATCGAAAGGATATAAAAATGATTAAAATCGGAACAGCATTGTTTGAAGCATGCGAAGAACTTGAAAAAGAACGTGGAATTTCTAAAGATGTGCTTATTGCATCATTATGCGATGCAATGGTTGCAGCTTACAAAAAATCCATGAAATGCAAAGAGGCTGCAAATATTGAAGCTATCTTAGATGAACAATCAGGTGAAATCGGTGTTTTCTGCACAAAAGTTGTTGTAAAATCAGTTGAAGACGGTATGGAAGATGAACAAATTTCTTTGGCAGAAGCAAAAGAAATTGATGAAGATGTAGAAATCGATGATGAAGTTAAAATCGAAGTTACACCTGAACAATTCGGACGTATCGCAGCTCAAGCAGCAAAACAAGTAATTACTCAAAGAATCAGAGAAGCAGAAAGAAACTTGGTTCTAAACGAATTTTTAGACAAAAAAGGTACTTTGATTACAGGTATTATCCAACGTGTTGAAAATAGAAACGTTATCGTTAATATCGGTAAAACAGATGCTATTATGCCATTAAAAGAACAAATCCCTGGCGAATATTACAAACCTGGTAACAGAATTAGAGTATTCGTTGTAAATGTAAAAGAAACAACTCGTTTACCACAAGTAATCGTTTCTCATGCTCACGCTGAAATCGTTAGAGAATTATTTGAACTTGAAGTTCCTGAAATTGAAGATAATATCGTAGAAATCAAATCAATTTCTCGTGAAGCAGGTTACAGAACAAAAATCGCAGTTTGGTCAAATGACCCAGAAGTTGATTCTGTAGGTGCTTGTATCGGACCTAGAGGTTCAAGAATACAAACTATCGTTAACGAATTGAAAAATGAAAAAATTGATATCGTTAGATACTCAGAAGACCCTGTTGAATATATCGTAAATGCTTTATCACCAGCAAGAGTTGTATCTGTTGACATCTTAGCTAACGATGAAAACGCTCACGAAGCAATGGTAGTTGTTCCAGATGACCAATTATCACTAGCTATCGGTCGTGAAGGTCAAAACGTAAGATTGGCTCACAAGTTAACTGGCTGGAAAATTGATATCAAATCAGTTTCTCAAATGGAAAAAGTTGAACAAGAAGCTCAAAGAAATTATGAATATCAAGACGAACCAGTTGAAGAAGAAAAAAATTATGATGAAGACGAAATCAACGAAGAAATTGCTGAAGAAATGAATCAACAAGGCGTTGATGAAGAAGATATGGTTCAAGAAGAATCTGCTGAAGAGTCAGTAGAAGAATAACTAAACTTTAATGTGGCGTAAATTTTCAATTTGCGCCACCATATTAATATAGGAGGTTTCAATGAAAAAAATATTAATCGCATTATTTGCTCTATTCTTAGGTTTGCAGGTTAACGCAGCAACAACCACTACAACTACTTCTAATTGGGATCAAGCTGCAATGCAAAAAAAATTAAACAATATCGCCTATGTTTTAATTAAGAAAAACAACTTGCCAAGCGGTATTACAATCAAGGTTTCAACAGAAGCTGATGCTAATGCTTATTCAAACATTAACAAGGAAATCTACGTTTATAAAGGATTGTTAGATTTAACTTCTGACGATGTAGAATTAGCTGCAGTTTTAGGACACGAAATGGGTCATATCATTAACGGTCACTGTGCAAAACAATCTATTTTAAACTCTGTAATTGCCAACATGGCAAGTTCCGTAAAAACAGAAACAACAGGTCAAGCAATCGGCGTTGCAGCAGCACAACAAATGTCAACAACAAAATTAAGCAGAAAAGATGAATTTGAAGCTGACGTTACAGCTATTGATTTAATGGTAAACGCTGGCTACAACCCACTTGCAATGGTTTCATTATTGAATAAAATGAACGACGGTTCAAACTTTGATTTAGTTGCAACACACCCTTCAAGCGAAAAAAGAATTATGAATGCTTATGATTATATCGCTTACACATACCCTACATTGGCTAAAAAGGGCTATAACTCAACAGCTTATAACAATGCCTACAAATTAATTAGCTTGAATATTGAAGAAAGAAATGCAAGTCCAAAATTAATGAAAAAGTACCAAAAAGAACAACAAAAGTTGAAAAAAGATAAAATTAAACGTGCTAAAAAGATGTTGAAATCTGGTAATGCTTGGACAACTTCATATGCAGTTATTAACGCTATGAGCCAAGAATAAGGGCAGACAACGAACTCACAAACAACTCAACAAAGATAGAGTTATAAAAAACGCCCCTTTTGGGGGCGTTTTTATTTTTATTTTATGATATTTAACAAAGCTCCGAAATACTCTTAATTTGTGTATTACGAGGTTTCTCTTTTCCGAACAGAGTATTATTCCTGTCGGGACAGGATTTTTAATTGGCAAAGTCAATATTTTATATACTTTTTACGGACTAATCTCATTTAAAAAAATTATTATAAAATTTAAAAATCTAAATTACATTTCTTCCATCTTTGTCATACATTTTTTGACGGTGTAATTTAATTTCTGCAATTTCTTTCTTATAATCTCCGCCAATCAAGTCGCCAACAGAGGAATAAAGTTTCAAAATCGCTTGCTCAATATTTTTGTGATTCATATTAACCATATCAACCGCCATTTCTTCGTTTGAAAGAGCAAGTCTTGTCATATCCCTAAACC
>CAVFBQ010000014.1:0-8003 GCA_963620455.1 uncultured Eubacteriales bacterium | reverse complement strand
AAAGAATGCAAATCATTTGGTGCCCCCAAATGTACATTGTAGCATCTTTACAACGGTCTTGTCCTGCTTGAATAATTGCGTTTTGTTCTGCGTGAATTGAACGACAAGTTTCATATTTTGTGCCAGATTCAATGTTATGTTCTATACGATAGCATTTACCACGTTCTGCACAAGATTCAACTTTTGAGGGAGTGCCGTTGTAACCAGTAGCTTTGATTTTTTTATCTTCGCCTACAATAACTGCGCCAACTTGCGCTCTTAAACAATTCGAACGACTTGCACAAGTTTTAGCAAGATCTAAAAAATATTCAGTCCAAGGTTTTATTGCCATTTTTTTACCTCTATTGTTCCTTTGTTTTTACCCAATTTTCAAAAACTTTCATAGGTGCTCTGCTTAAAGCTAAAGCCCAAGCTTTGACATTTTTCGTTGCAACTACACCTGCCGCAACAAAAGCACCTTCTTCAAGTTGGATTGGTGCTACAAGAACAGAATTAGAACCTGTATTTGCATAATCGCCAATGATTGTTCTGTTTTTAACCTTTGTTACTGGGTTATAGTTTGCTGTGATTGTACCTGCGCCAATGTTAACGTGAGAACCAAGTTCACTATCCCCAACATAGCTTAAGTGAGAAACATTTGTGTTGTCTTTGATAATTGAATTTTTGATTTCCACAAAGTTTCCAATTCTCACATGATTGCCAACTTGGCAATTGCCTCTGATGTGTGACATTGGACCGATTTGGCAATTGTTTCCAATAGTGTTTTTACCGTTAATATAAACTGAGGGGTAAACAATTGTGTCAGTTCCTATTTCAGTGTCTTCGCTAATCCAAGTAGTTGCAGGGTCAACAATAGTAACACCTTTTTCCATTAACTTTTTAAGGTTTCTGTTATTCAATATCTTCGCAGCTTCTGCAAGTTGAACTTTAGAATTTATACCTAAAATTTCTGTATTATCCTTTAATGTGAAAGCTTGAACATTTAAGTTCTTTTTAACACCCCATGCGATAATATCTGTTAAGTAATATTCGCCTTGAGCATTGTTGCTCTTCAATTCGGAAAAGGCCTTTTTTACCTTTTGCCAGTTGATGCAGTAGATTCCAGCGTTAATTTCTTGAATTTGTTTTTCTTCTTTTGTTGCATCTTTTTCTTCAACAATTTTTTTCAAAGTTTGGTCAATGTTTCTAACAATTCTTCCGTAATTTTTTGGATTTTCAAAATTTGCACTCATTACGGTAATATCAGCTTTGTTGTCTTTGTGCGCATCAATAAAATTAGCCAAAGTATTAGATGTAATTAGTGGAGTATCTCCGCAAAGAATAATAACTTCACCGTCAAAATTATCTAAATCATCACAAGCCATGCTTACAGCGTGACCCGTGCCAAGTTGTGGTGATTGAAGAATTGTTTTTGCATTGTTTCCGTAGTTATCTTCAACAAATTTAGTAACGGCTTCAGCTTGGTGACCAACAATTACGTATGATCGTTCAATCATGTGTGTGCCGTTTACTGTGTCTAAAACGTATCCTAATAAAGTTTTATCAAAAATAGTGTGTAAAACTTTTGATTTTTCTGATTTCATGCGTGTACCTTTGCCTGCCGCAAGAATAATTGATTTGATTCCCATGATTAACTCCTTAACATTTTCATAAATAAATATAACATAAACACCATTACTATTGAAATAGTATGAATTTTGTGAAATAATTTGTTTGTAATTATAAATTTTGGAGAAAATCATGCCAACATTAATTGAAGATATTGTAGCAAGACAAATTTTAGATTCTCGTGGAAATCCAACCGTTGAGGTAGATGTAAGACTAGCTTCGGGGGTAGTTGGTAGGGCCGCAGTTCCATCTGGGGCTTCAACTGGTATCTATGAAGCTATAGAGTTACGAGATAATGATAAATCAAGATTTGGTGGAAAAGGTGTTTCTAAAGCTGTAAATAATGTAAACAACATTATTGCTCCAGAATTGATTGGTGAAGAGGCATCTAACCAATACAATATTGATAAGTTAATGTTAGAATTAGATGGTACAGATAATAAATCAAGATTAGGCGCAAACGCGATTTTAGGTGTTTCTTTGGCTGTGGCAAAGGCTGCTTCTTTAGCTTACAAAATGCCACTTTATAGATACTTAGGTGGTATTTCTGCAATTACACTTCCAGTTCCAATGATGAACATCATTAATGGTGGTGTTCATGCAGATAACAATATTGATTTTCAAGAATTTATGATTGCTCCTGTTGGCGCTGGCTCTTTTGAGGATGCTGTAAGAATGGGCTCAGAAATTTTCTATACACTAAAACATATTCTTCAAGATAAAGAGTATGCAACTTCTGTTGGTGATGAAGGTGGGTTTGCTCCAAGTATTTCTTCAAATGAAGAAGCTATTGAAATGATTATTCAAGCAATTGAACAAGGTGGTTATACAACAGATGACGTTAAAATTTGTATTGATTTAGCTTCAAGTGAATTTTACGAAGATGGTAAATACACCCTTGCTGGTGAAGGTAAAATTTTAACAAGAGAAGAAATGGTTGAATTTTTAGCTGATTTAGTTGATAAATATCCAATTATCTCAATTGAAGACGGCATGGCAGAAGAAGATTGGGAAGGCTGGAGATTACTAACTCAAAAGATCAGTCATAAATGTCAATTGGTTGGAGATGATTTATTTGTAACAAATACAAAACGTCTTCAAGAAGGTATTTTAAGAAAAATTGCAAATTCAATTCTAATTAAGGTTAACCAAATAGGTACACTAACAGAAACATTAGCTGCAATTGAAATGGCTCATTCAGCTGGATATACCGCAATTGCTTCGCATCGTTCAGGAGAAACAGAAGATACATTTATCGCAGACTTAGCTGTCGCTACAAATTGCGGGCAAATAAAATCAGGTTCTGCATCTCGTTCAGATAGAATGGCAAAATACAATCAATTAATTAGAATTGAACAAGAACTAGGAATGTCAGCAAAATATCTAGGAATAAAGGCTTTTAGCGGGCATAGAACATTTAATGATTAGTTGGGGTCTTTACAGATTTTCTATTAAGTTGTATCATAAGTAAAGAAATATTATGATTAAAAACTCAGACGACAAATATATAATTACAGGTGGTACCCCTCTAAAAGGCGAAGTAAGTATCGGCGGGGCAAAAAATGCTGTGCTAAAACTTATGGCTGCTGCAATATTAGCAGAAGGTGAAACATTAATCCATAATGTACCTGATTTGACAGATGTTGAGATTATGCTTAATGTAATTGAACAATTGGGTACAAAAACTCATTACGATAAAATCAACAAGACTGTGACAATAGATGCAACAGATATAACAAGTGTTACGGCTAAATATGAATTAGTTAGTAAAATGAGAGCATCTTTCATTATTTTAGGTGCTTTGGTTTCTCGTTGCAAAGAAGCAATTGTTGCTCTTCCTGGAGGTTGTGCAATTGGAGAACGTCGTGTTGACTTCCACATAAAAGGTTTAGAAGCTTTGGGTGCAGATATTAAAATTGAAAATGGCTATGTTCATGCAAAAGCTAATAAACTTGAAGGCGCTGAAATTTATCTTGATATTCCGTCAGTAGGTGCAACAGAAAATATTATGTTGGCAGCTATTTTGGCTGAAGGTTCAACAAAAATTCAAAATGCTGCAAGAGAACCTGAAATTATTGATTTAGCAAACTTTTTAAATACAATGGGTGCAGATATTGTTGGAGCTGGTACTTCTGATATCATTATCAATGGTGTAAATCATCTTGATTTACACCCAATAGAATACACAACAATTCCAGATAGAATTGAAGCTGGAACATTTATGAGTGCAGTTGTTGCGACTAGAGGTTCTGCAATAATTAAAAATATTTATCCTGCACATTTAACTTTCTTTAATAATAAATTATTAAAGATGGGGGCAAACATTAAGTTGGTTGAACCTACAGCAATAGAAGTTTCTGCTAAAGGTAGACTAAATACTGTAAATTTTGTAACTCAACCATACCCAGGTTTTCCTACTGATTTACAATCAATGGCAATGGTATTGTTATCAACTGCAAATGGTGTTGGTATTATAACAGAAAGTTTATACGAAAATAGATTTATGCAAGTTCCAGACTTAAGACGTATGGGGGCAGATATCCACCAAGACAGAAACCACGCAATAATAAAAGGTGTTAAAAAGTTGACGGGTGCTGCTGTTTCAGCAAGCGACTTGCGTGCGGGTGCCTCATTGGTAATTGCTGCATTAATGGCAGAAGGTACATCAGAAGTTGAAAACTTGCATCACATTGATAGAGGTTACGAAAACTTTGAAGATAAAATCAGAGCCTTAGGAGGCAAGATTGAACGTGTATCTGTGGATGCACTTCAAGGAGGTCTTGATGAAGCCTGCTTATAGACGTTGGTATGAGCATGATCCTCTTTTATTGGAAGTTGTAGAGTTATTAAAAAATTACCAAGATGAATTGAGAGCTCAAGCCGAAGTTTTTTTAAAGGAGATAGAAGAAAAAGTTTCAAAAGATGCCATTGATAAATTTTATGCAATGGTAAAGCCTGTTAACGGTAACCGTTGGTATGATAAAGATCCTGTTATCTCAAAAACCATAGAGCTTTTAAGAGTTGTTCCGCCTGATGTTCAAAAGGCATGTGCTGAACATTTTATTAATGCTTTGAAAGATATTGGGGTTGATTATCAAAGCCCAAATCTTAAAGAGTAATGTTAAATTTTGATTGCAAAACTTTTTCTCGTCTAAAAAATTATATAGCAAAGAAGAAATCCTTTGCTGTGAGTGGTTTAACGTCATTTTTTAGACTTATTTTACTTAATAAAATTGCAGAGTTTTCTGGCAAAAAGATATTGTTTGTTACTTCAAATGAACAAAGTGCGTTAAAATATCAATTAGATTACAAAAAAGTTTTTGGCAAAAATTCAGAAATTATGCCTTTTCAAACAATTTCAATGTATGAAACTGTAAATTCAAATAAATATGAATATACTAAACAACTTGAAATTTTGCAAAAGAAACCTGATTTGGTCTTTACACCTGTAAAGACTTTGCTTGAAAAATTCCCAAATGAAAAATTCTTTAAACAAAACTCTATAGAGATTAAATTGAATGAATCAATTGATATTCAGAATTTGGTGAAAAAACTTGTTGAATTTGGTTATAAACGTTCCGTAATGGTATCTGATGTGGGCGAATTTTCTGTGCGTGGGGATATTATCGATATTTTTTCTTTAGTTGAAAATCCTGTCAGAATCGAGTTGTGGGGCGATGATATTGTTGATATAAGATATTTTAATAATGAAACTCAAAAATCCATTAGAAAGATTGAAAAAGCAACTATTTTGCCGATTTATAAATTTATTTCTAGCGATAAAGTTAAGATGCCAAAAGAACTTTTTAATTTAGTTCAAGAGGATAATTATATTGAAGGTATTGAGCTTTATCAATCATATTTTAATGATAATTTAGTCAGCATTCTTGATTATTTTAAAGACTATATGATTATATTTGATGAAACTAGAGAAATTTATTCAAAATACCAATTTTTAGATGAAGGTTATACAAATCAAGAGGGTGAAAATTTAAAATTAGCTTTGAATTATGAATTAAAGTCTAAAAATCATATACTTTATGAAGAATTTATTAATTTAATAGCACCATTTGTAAAGATTGGTATGAATAATTTTGTTGATAGCGAATTTGAAGATGTAATTGAATTTGATGCACAACCAGTCAAAAACTTCAATGCAAATATAGTCGAAATTGCTAAATATATTAGAGAATATGAAAATTACCAAATTCTAATATCTACAGATTTCCCAGAACGTGTTAGAGAAATTCTGTCGGAAAATGAAATTTTTGACTACGCTTTTTTAGAAAGTCTAACTTCATTTGGAACAATCTCAGACGAGTGTAAATTTGTTTTGCTTACTGATAGAGAACTTTTTAATAAACGTTCAAAAGAAATTACAGCTTCTAAAAAGAATTATTATAAGGAAAAGGCTGAATATATAGAAAGCATTAATGATATTCAGGCTGGAGAGTATGTTGTTCATACAATTCATGGGGTTGGAATCTATCAGGGACTTACTCAACAAGAGATTGATGGGCAACTAAAAGACTATTTGACGATTGAATATGCAGGCAAAGATAAATTGCATATTCCAGCCGAACAAATTAACCTGTTGTGCCGTTACAGAGGTTCTGGTTCCGTAAAACCTAAATTATCGCGAATGGGTGGTAATGAT
Source organism: uncultured Eubacteriales bacterium (assembly GCA_963620455.1). Classification (GTDB taxonomy): domain Bacteria; phylum Cyanobacteriota; class Vampirovibrionia; order Gastranaerophilales; family Gastranaerophilaceae; genus UBA6984. Next base: position 1,738 of record CAVFBQ010000014.1, on the reverse strand, counting down.
TGGGAAAATACTAAAAAGAAGGTTAAAAAAGCTGTTGAAACCATTGCTTATGATTTGTTAAGGCTTTATGCAAAACGTAAAATGCGAAAAGGGATTCAGTTTGATGTGGATACAAATTGGCAAATTGAAATGGAAGAAGCATTTGAATACGTTGAAACTCCAGACCAAATGCGTGCCATTGAGGACGTAAAACACGATATGGAATCAGAAAATCCAATGGACAGATTAATTTGCGGTGATGTTGGATTTGGAAAAACAGAAGTGGCAATGCGTGCAATTTTTAAAGCCATAACTTCTGGAAAACAAGTTGCAGTAATCGTTCCAACCACAATTTTGGCACTACAGCATTATCAAACAATATCGGAAAGATTTAAACCTTTTGCAATGAATGTAGACTTGTTGTGTCGTTTTAGAAGTGCAAAAGAGCAAAAAGAAACATTAAAGAAAATGGCATTAGGTGAATGTGATGTTGTAATTGGTACTCATCGCCTACTTCAAGATGGAGTTCAATTCAAGGATTTAGGCTTGCTTGTTATTGATGAGGAACATCGATTTGGTGTAAGACATAAAGAAAAATTGAAACAGTTACGCGATAATATTGATATTATTTCAATGTCAGCAACTCCAATTCCTAGAACTCTTTATATGTCACTTTCAGGAATAAAAGATATGTCCATAATTAATACTCCGCCTAAAAATAGATTACCTGTAAAAACTTTTGTAGGCGAAGAAAATGACACAGCAATAAGGAATGCTATTGTTCATGAGTTGGATAGAGAAGGACAAGTTTTCTATTTGTATAACAGGGTTGAAACTATTGAAGAATTTAAACTTCATCTTCAAAGGATTGTTCCAAATGCAAGAATTTATATTGGTCATGGCAAAATGAATGAATCTGAACTTGAAAAAGTTATGGTTGACTTTTCAAACCATGAATATGATGTGTTGCTATCAACTACAATTATTGAATCAGGGCTAGATATTCCGAATGCTAACACTATAATTATTCATGATGCAGACAAATTTGGTTTGGCACAGTTGTATCAATTAAGAGGGCGTGTAGGTCGATGCGAAAAACAAGCATATTGCTACTGTTTCTATAAACACAATAAGAATTTGACAGAAGAAGCAACAAAACGCTTGAAGGCTATAAAAGAGTTTACAACCCTTGGTAGTGGTTATCAAATAGCACTTAGAGACGTTGAAATTCGTGGTGTTGGCAATTTATTAGGTACAAAACAACATGGACACATGATTAATGTCGGTTTTGATACATATTGTCAACTTTTGGAAGATACGATTCATGAAATTCAGGGCGAAAAGGTTGAAAATACAACGCCAACGATTGTTGATATTAATGCTACCGCTTATATTCCTGATGAATGGGTTGGCTCCAGTGAACAAAAAATGATTGAATATAAGCGTTTGGCTGATGTGAAATCTGTTGTTGAGTTGGATTACATTGTAGAAGAATGGAAAGACAGATTTGCAAAATTACCAGAACCAGTTGAAAACTTGATTAAGCTTATTAGGTTAAGACTTTCTGCAACAGAGGCTAATATATCTGTAATCAGAGAAACTGCAGATTATATAAGAATTTATACTCCATATTCTGCTCCAGAATGGAGAATTATAAGTGCGAAATTACCAACAAATATTACAAGAAATATTAAGTTTTCACTAGCGCCAAAGTCTTGTACTGAGGGAAATTCAATTATATTGCTTAACAATAAGTATA
>CAVFBQ010000013.1:0-6638 GCA_963620455.1 uncultured Eubacteriales bacterium | reverse complement strand
GTATGTTTATTATTACTTAAAAAGTAATATTCAAATTTTACAAGATGGCTTTCATGGTGCTGGGTTACAACATTTATCAAAAGATTATTTAAGTGAAATTGATATCCCCAAGTTGAATAAAATTTAATTTTTTATTGGAAATTTATAAATTCCAATTTGCACAAAGTAAAATTTACAAATCATTATTATCATCGTTTAGAAAACACGCAACTCGATGTTGCTCATAAAAAGTTTTCAACTCTGGTTCTTCTTCCTTGCATTTTTCCATGCAATATTGGCAACGCGTATGGAATTTACAACCTGTTGGTAAATCCGTTGGTGAAGGTAAATCCCCCTTTAAAATAATATTACTTTCTTTTCTATCAAAACTTGGCACCGCGCTCAAAAGTGCTCTTGTATAAGGGTGTTGAGGAAATTTGAGTACTTGGTCTGTCGTTCCGATTTCAACAATTTTGCCCAAATACATTATCGCAACTCTATCCGCAATTTGTCGGATTACGTTCATGTCGTGCGAAATAAAGATTACAGTTAAGTCTAATTCCTTTTTCAAGTGTAAAAGCAGATTAATAATTTGCGCCTGAATACTAACATCTAGTGCACTTACAGGTTCATCTGCAATAATAAATTCAGGTTTCATCATCAAGGCTCTTGCAATCGCAATTCTTTGTCTTTGACCACCTGAAAACTCGTGTGGATAAAGTTTTAACGCATTTTCGTCAAGTCCTACAGACTCTGTCACCTGCAAAATCAGACTTTTAATTTCGGCTTTAGAAAATTCATAAAGAGGTCTGAAATCCTCTGAATATGTGCATAATTCGCTATTTACATCTAACGGTTCTTTTAAAATATCAAAGACCTTTTTCTTTGGGTTCAAACTAGAATAAGGGTTTTGAAAAATCATCTGCAACGCTTGGCGATAAATCTTCAGCTTTTTACCCTTCAATTTTAGAATATCTACCCCATGAAACAGAATTTCACCCGATTTTACAGGGGTTAAACGGCAAATTGCACTTGCAAGAGTAGATTTTCCACAACCTGATTCACCGGCAACAGCAAGAATTTCCCCCTTTTTAACAGACAAATTAAGATCATTGACAGCATTAACAACCTTTTCATTATTGAAAACAGTGCCCTTTGTCTTGTATTGGACATTCAAATTCTTAATTTCTAAAACAGGTTTTGCCATATTAGTATTATAGATTAAATTATTGTTTTAGACAATAAGGCATTAAGACTATACTTCTCTACGACCTTCTAGGGCTTTGGCAAGAGTTATTTCATCTGCAAATTCCAAGTCTGTGCCTACAGGCAAACCAAACGCAATTCTTGAAACTTTTATTCCAAAAGGTTTTACGAGTTTTGTTAAATACAAACTTGTCGCCTCACCTTCAACTGAAGGGCTTAGCGCTAAAATTAATTCCTTTACATTCTCATCTGTTAAACGGCTCAAAAGCTCTTTAATTCTAATATCCTCTGCACCAATACCGTCAATTGGTGAGATTAAACCTTGCAAAACGTGATACAAACCCTTGTATTCGTTTGTCTTTTCAATAGCAATAAGGTCTTTCGTTTCAGCAACTACGCAAATTGTACTTCTATCACGAGTTGTAGATGAGCAAATTTCGCAAGGGCTTGTTGATGAAAGGTTATAACAAATTTCACATGCTACCGTGCTTTGTTTAGCATCTACAACAGCTCTTGCAAATTTTTCCACCTCTGATACTGGCATTTTCAACAAATGAAACGCCATTCTTTGAGCCGATTTCGGTCCTACTGACGGAAATTTTTGAAATTGCTCAATTAAAGTTGCTATTGATTTTGGATAAATCATTAACTAATTACCCTCTTAGCAAAGCCCTGGAATACTGATGCCACCTGTTACAGCCTTCATTTTTGTTTCCATTTCTTTTGAAGCTGTTTCAGTAGCTTGTTTAATTGCAGTTGTGATAACATCTTCTAACATTTCAATTGTATCATCATCAACTGAATCAGGGTTTTCTGGGTTAATTGTTTGTTTAGAAATTTTTATAGATTTGAATTTACCTTGCCCATCGCAAGTAACAGTAACACCACCAGCTTCGCCTGTAAATTCTGATTGAGCTAATTGTTCTTGAGTTTCTTGTAATTTCTTTTGAATAGTTTGTGCCTTTTGCATCATTTGCATCATTTGACCCATGTTCATTGGCAAATCTCCTTTTTTAACGATAATTCTCCCCGAGTTGTCAACTCGCAAAAAATATTATACAATAAAAGTATGGAAATGAAAACTTATTTGAACGAAAGTTTTAAAAGCAAGGGGCTACTACGCTGGACTTTTATGCCTTTGAACGTTTTTATTGCTCCTATGAAATTCTACACAAAACAAGGACAAGATTATTTATATAAACAAATGGTAATCAAGGCTTGTGAAGAGTGGGAAAGAGCAAGTATGGGGCGCGTTCGCTTTGTACTTGTTGATAATTTACTGAGTTCAAATATCAATGTTGAATGGCGACGTATAGACCGTAAAGCTCTAGGTCATTGTAAATTCAGCTTTGACCCAACCAACAGACTTTATGGAGCTGAGGTTTCAATCGGACTTTCTGACGGTGTAATGTGTCAACGATATATGGCTGAAGAAGAAGTATATCATACCATTTTACACGAAATAGGTCACGCTTTGGGCTTAGGACATAGTCCTTATGACACAGATATTATGTACACGCCACACAAATACGGTGTTGTATCACTTTCTCCTCGCGACAAAACCTCTATTCAATGGCTTTACAAACTTGAACAAGGTACAACCGTTGCAAACCTTTCTTCTAAATATCAAATAGGTTCAAATAACCCAGATGAAATAATTACAAAAGTCATTCTGCAAAACAATCCTAGCGAGTTTGAACAAGTCAAAAATTCGCTTTCAGGTATACCTCAAAAAGATTTATTAACAGAACAAACAAATATTGCCGATTTAAAAAAATATAATTTAGCAATACAAAATATTCAGCTCTCAGACAATGTTAAACGCTATTTGGGTAAGCCTGTCGAAAAAAAAGATTGACTAATTTCAGTTTGATGTATAATATTATAAGAAGTTGGTACAAAAACAACAAAATTTATGACACAAAAAAGGATAGTTTATGAGTATACAAGAATGGTTTGATAAGCGAAAAGAAGCGCAAATTGAACGACGTTCATCAGAAGCTAAGGTAGAAAATATAACGTTCCCAGGTTTGTGGACTAAGTGTGTCCACTGTGGAGCGCAATTAACAAATAAAGATTTAGAAGAAAATTTAAACGTATGCCCTCAATGTGATTATCACTTCAGATTAGGCGCAAGAGATAGAATCAAACAACTATTTGATGAGGGTAGTTTTGTTGAAATGTACGCAGATATTCGTCCAACAGATCCACTAGAGTTTGTTGATACAGAATCATACAAGGACAGAATTAAAGAAGCTGTGGAAAAAACAGATCTTAATGATGCCGTTGTAACTGGTATCGGTAAAATTGAAGGTCACGAGGTTGCAACAGCAGTAATGGATTTCAATTTTATGGGCGGCTCAATGGGTAGCGTTGTAGGCGAAAAAGTTACTAGAATGATGGAAGAAGCTGTGGAAAGACGAATTCCTATGCTTGCAATCACATCTTCTGGTGGCGCAAGAATGCAAGAAAGTGCTTTGAGCTTAATGCAAATGGCTAAAACTTCTTGTGCTTGCGCTAGAATGGACGCTGAAAAAGTTTTATATATTTGTTTATTAACAGAACCTACTTACGGTGGTGTAACTGCTAGTTTCGGCACTTTGGGCGACATCATTATCGCTGAACAAGGTGCTAGAATCGGTTTTGCAGGTAAGAGAGTTATTGAACAAACTATCCATCAAAAATTACCATCAGGTTTCCAAACTGCTGAATATCTTTTGAAATTTGGTCAAGTTGACATTATTTCAAAGAGAAAAGATTTGAGAGAAAACTTATCTAAAATCTTTGATATGCACGGATATACAGTTCCAGTTGAAGAATAAATGAGGATTTAATTATGGCATTTGAATTTGAAAAGCCAATTTTAGATATACAGCAAAAAATTGACGAACTAAAAAAAATAAGCTCGGAGTCAGGAATGAACTTAGATAACGAAATCGAAAAATTTGAACAACAAGCGAAGGATTACCAAAAAGAGATTTACGAAAATCTTAAACCTTCTGAAAAGTTGCAAATTGCAAGACACGCTAATAGACCGAACTTTTTAGACTACATGCAATTAATGTGTGACGATTTCATTGAATTTCACGGCGATAGAGCAGGTACTGATGACAGAGCTATTATCGGCGGAGTTGGTAAAATCGGAAACTTTAACGCAGTTTTCGTTGGAACTCAAAAAGGTTCTACAACAAAAGAAAACTTAGAATATAACTTTGGTATGCCTCAACCAGAAGGTTACAGAAAGGCAATGCGTTTATTCAACCACGCAAACAAATTTAATTTACCAATTGTTACTCTAATCGACACTCCAGGGGCTTACCCAGGAATTACTGCAGAACAAAACGGTCAAGGTATCGCTATTGCTCAAAACCTTAGAGATATGGCAAAACTTGATGTTCCTGTTATCGCAGTTATTACAGGTGAAGGCTGTTCAGGTGGTGCATTAGGTTTAGCTGTTGCAAACGATGTTAAAATGCTTGAATACGCATATTACACCGTAATTTCACCAGAAGGTTGTGCATCAATCTTATTCCGTGATGCTACAAAAGCCGCAGATGCAGCTAACGCACTAAAAATTACGGCAAGCGATTTGCTAGAACTTGGAATTATTGATGAATGTGTTAAAGAACCTATGGGTGGCGCTCACAACAACAAGGAAGAAATGGCTAAAACTTTGAAAAAAGATATTCTTTCTTCACTTAAAAAATTGACTAAGATGTCACCAGAAAAATTACGCAAACAAAGATACGAAAAATATCGTAAAATGGGTTGTTTCTTACATGACTAATAATTATTATGAATTACGAATAAAAATTAATCCTGAAATGTCAGAAGTTATTTCTGACATTTTGTTTGATGTCTTCGACTGCGAAGGCGTTGTTATGGTCGAGGAAACCTACAAAGACCTTGAAATGGTTGCAACCACAGAAGGATCTTTAAAAGCTTTTATCCGAGGTGAAAAACCTGACGTTGAACATATTTTGAAAGAGCAAAAAGAAATTCTAAAATCTCGCGGACTTTCAGACGAAGAGCTTGGCTCTTGGGAATTTACATTTGAAGAAAAAGAAAATCAAGACTGGTCTAAAAAGTGGAAGGAAAAATGGGACGTAACTCACGTTACAGACAAAATTACAATAGTTCCGACTTGGCTTGATTACACACCGAAAAGCAAAGATGAAATTATTATAAATCTTGACCCTGGTTGTGCTTTTGGAACAGGAACTCACCAAACAACACAACTTTGCATGGTCGCTTTAGAAAAATATTTCAAAAAAGGTCAAATTATGGCAGACATCGGCATGGGGTCTGGAATTTTATCTATTCTTGCAAAGAAATTAGGCGCAAGCGAAGTTTACGGTTGTGACATTGACGATACAGTCATTGAGGTTGCAAAAGAGAATGCAAAATTGAACCACGAGGAATGCACATTTGAACTTGGTTCTGCCAATAAGATTAACAAAAAATTTGATTTTGTATGCGCAAATATCTTACATAACGTGCTTTTTGAGATTATGGGTGATTTAAAAAATTTAATGAAAGATGGTTCAAAAATGTCATTAAGTGGTATTTTATTAGAGAAAGCACCTATTGTCTTAGAAGCTATCGAGCGTGAAAATTTGAAAATTATTGATGAAATACATCAAGATCAATGGGTTTCTTTTGTTGTAACTAAATAAAGGAGCACATCATGCAACATTTAGAATTATTTACCGTCGTAGTTATTGCTATTTTACTTGTTCCATTCATAATCTGGAGAGTTAAAGCGGGCAAAAAATACGAGGTTTATTTACCAATAGATAATGTTGCCGACGAAGATAAAACTCCAATCTTCACAAAATATTGGATTTCTAACAGTTTTTACAAGGATTACATCGACAAAACTAGAATGAGCATGCATGGTAGCAAGGAAAGATTTGATTTCTCAAATTGGGGCATAGCCTTGAAACTAGACATTTATCCGAACAAATTCGTTCTTTCAAGTTTGGGCGGAGTTTTTGTGAAGAAAAGAGCCGTTGAATTTAACAAAATTGCAAAAATTTTCAAAAATAAGCAAATTGTAGCCTTCAAAGGTTCTAACTTTAACTTTGTCGCAAACAATTTCTCAGGCAAACAAATCGAAGAACTTATTAAATTGAAAGGATAAATTTTGTGATTGAAGCAATTTTCATAATCGCATGGTTTGCAACGCTATTTTTAATATTATTCGTAATCCATACGATTGTCATAACCCAAGCAAAGAGCTACTTTGACACACCAATTCAAGAAGTTAGATTTTTATTAAAAGCCTCTCAAAAATCGTTTTTTGTAAATCCTGTTGCTGCACACAAGAATAATGACAGTATTTTAGACAAAACCTTTGGCTTGAAATCGTTTAGGGCGAATGTTCCATTTGTTTTTAAGCTATACTTATTACCGGATTGTCTTGTTATAACAATGTTTAACAAGTATGCAAC
>CAVFBQ010000012.1:9466-12154 GCA_963620455.1 uncultured Eubacteriales bacterium | reverse complement strand
CTATTGTACCTTTAGAATTATTCCTAACAAGAGGATACGCAAAACTTGAAATAGGTTTAGCAAAAGGTAAAAAACTTTATGACAAACGTGAAGACATAACTAAAAAAACTCAAAACAGAGATATTCAAAGAAAGCTTAAAAACTACTAAAAAGGCGAAAAATGTATAGAAAAGAAGATGTTTTAAAAAAATTAAATGAAGATAACTACTATATTGACGTAAGAGCATTAGAAGCTTTTGTCAAAGATTGGCAAATCGACCCAATTTATGAAGCAAAAGACGGTACAGTTTTCTTTGACGATATCGGAATTTTTAAAATAAAAAAAGGTATTAGCTTGAAATCACAAGGTTACACAAATGACCAAATTTGCTATCGCATACACAAAACACCTCTTGAAATGCCTGAAAAAGAAGATGAAGAAATTAAATCAACAGCTTTAGAAACAACACCGCAACAAATTCCAGAAGTTAGGAATGTAACCTTGAATGTTACAAACCAAACACTTCAAATGCTTGCAGAAGCAGTTGCTGGAAAAATTACAGATGATATCAAAAACCACATTGATGCATCTCAATTCTCTGAAAAATTAATTGAAGCTGGTGAATATAAAAAAGATAATCAAAAATTGGCTCAACAAGTTGAACAGTTGCTAGAAGATAATAAAAAGTTAGCAAAAAGACTTGAATACTTAGAAGAACGTCAAAAACCTTTATGGAAAAGGATATTTGAATAAATTATAAGTAACTTATAGTCTTAACGTCTTTAAAAATATTTTAAAACATGCTTGACAGCGGAATTTTAGCAGTAAATAATAAGGTTACACAAATAGTACTACAATTAGATAGGTAAATCGCTCTAAAAAATCTGAAAAAGGTTGCGATTCCTCAAATAGAAAGGGATTTAAAAATGTACGCAATAGTAGAAACAGGCGGAAAACAATACCAAGTAGAAGAAGGTCGTTACGTAGACGTAGAACTACTTGAAGAGAACAAAGATGACAAAGTTTTATTTGACAAAGTTGTTATGATAGTTAACGGTAAAAAATCAAAAGTTGGTCAACCTTATGTTGAAAATGCTACAGTTGAAGGTGTTAGCATGGGAGATGCAAAGGCTAAGAAAGTTATCGTTTACAAACAAAGACCTAAAAAAGGTTACCGTGTAAAACGTGGTCATAGACAACAATACACAAGAGTTATGATTAACAAAATCAAAACAAAAGCTTCTAAAAAAGCATCAGAAACTGCTGAAACAACAGAAGCATAAGTTAAAAGTTATTACGGTAATATTTAATTAGAAAGTAGGTATAAAATGGCACATAAGAAAGGGATGGGTTCTACCCGTAACGGACGTGATTCCGAAGCACAACGTTTAGGCGTTAAAAAATTCGGCGGTGAAATGGTTAAAACTGGCAACATTATAGTTCGCCAAAGAGGAACTAAAATCCACCCAGGTAACAACGTAGGTATTGGTTCTGATGATACATTATTTGCTTTAATCGACGGTCAAGTAAAATTTGAACCTCACAGACGTGACAGAAAACAAGTTAGCGTTTATGCTGTTGAAAGCAAATAGTTAACTTCATAGATTTTTTAGAAGGCGCGGTTGATAAAATCAACCGCGCCTTCTTCATTAATTATATGTTACTAAAATTTAATAAATAGCCCTAAACCTAAAAATCCTTTAGAATAAGAAAGGAAAGCTATCACAAAATCGAGATTAGGGATAAATATGAACAAAAATTTATTGAGAAAGGTAATGTTTACCGTAGGTGCGTTATTTATGTTTGCGCCAATGGCAAGTGCAGCATTGTCTTTTCCTAACATCAATATAGGAATGCAACCTGCTAACACACCTCAAGACTTTTCTAATGGTATTCAAATCCTTATTTGGTTGACTATTTTAACATTAGCACCAAGTATCTTTATTATGACAACAGCGTTTGTAAGGATTGCAATAGTTTTGGCGCTTACAAGACAAGCTTTGGGGGCTGGTACTTTACCACCAAACCAAGTATTAATTAGTTTGGCACTTATTTTAACCTTCTTTGTTATGGCACCAACAATTAACAAGATTAACAAAGAAGCCTTACAACCTTACATGAACAATCAAATTACGCAACAAGCCGCTTTAGATAGAGGTATCAAGCCTGTTAGAGCGTTTATGTTTGCGCAAACTGATGAAAAAGAATTAGCTTTATTTGTAAAAATGGCTAAAATTGAAAAACCTAGAAACATTGACGATGTTCCGACTTACGTTTTAATTCCTTCGTTTATCATAAGCGAATTAAACACAGCGTTTAAAATTGGTTTCGTAATTTTCTTGCCATTCTTGGTAATCGACATCGTAATCTCTAGTGTACTTGTTTCAATGGGTATGATGTTCTTGCCACCAACAACAATCGCATTACCGTTTAAGTTGATTATGTTTGTAATGGTTGACGGTTGGTATTTAATCATAAAATCACTTGTAGAAGGATTTGCAGCTGCAAGTTAGAATTGAGGAAAATTAATGGAACAAGATATAGTTATAACACTTCTACAAAAAATGTTTGTGCTGATTTTGGAAATTTCTACACCAGTTCTACTTGTCGGCATTATAGTTGGTTTGACGGTTAGTATTTTTCAGACAATCACACAAATTCAAGAATCTACGCTTACAATCGTACCTAAAATCATTGCAGGCGTAATT
>CAVFBQ010000012.1:863-9456 GCA_963620455.1 uncultured Eubacteriales bacterium | reverse complement strand
GCGTAATTGCATTAATCGTTTTAATGCCTTGGATGATAAGTTTGGTAATTCAAACAACAAACGAATTTTTCGATATGATTCCAGGTTTAATAAAATAGAGGGTTGCAAGTGGATTTTACATTATTACAAATTTTCACACCTGCAAATATCATCGTTTTTATGGCGATTTTCACAAGAATAAGCGGCCTATTAACCTCTGCACCACTTTTTTCAACTTATCCTATCCCTGTGCAGGTTAAAATTTGGCTTGTTTGCTTTATCGCATTCATAATTTATCCATTTGTACAATCACACTCTCAATTTATGGTACCGCACGACATTGCAGGTTTGACTGTTGTCATGATTAAAGAATTTGCAATTGGTTACATCATCGGATTTTGTGCAAATTTAGTTTTTCTAGCGGCAGAACTTGGTGCAAATATGTTTTCCATTCAAATGGGTTTGTCTATCAGCCAAGCCTTAAATCCAGCATCGGGCTCAACATCACCAATCATTTCTCAAGCATTCACTATTCTTTTGACCCTAATCTTTATTAGTTTGAATGCTCATCAATGGTTGTTTTCTGCTGTTTATAGTAGTTTTGCTCACGTTCCGATTGGCTATTCTTTTATATTTGATGGGGCATTAGTCCAAAGAGTTATCTATATGACAGGGCAGATGTTCGTGATTGCAATTGGAATTTCAATGCCGATATTCAGCGTATTACTAATTAAAGATATTTTATTAGGCTTTGTATCAAAATTAATGCCACAGATGAACATCTTTATGGTTGCAATGCCTTTAAAAATCTATGTCGGATTATTGTTATGTATGATATTCATGCGTCCTATTGCAGAATATTCAAGAATATTGCTAGAAAAAGTTTTAACACAAGTTGCAGTGTTATTTTAAAAGAAAGGATAAAATAGCTTAAAAATGGCAAACGATGCCGCAGACAGAACCGAAGAAGCCACACCCAGACGGCGGGAGAAAGAACGTGAGAAGGGTAATGTAGCCAAAAGTAAAGACTTGATGTCATCTATTACAGTCACAATAAGTCTTGTGCTTTTGGGCGCTTTTTCTGGCTGGATAATAAATCGTTTTCAGTTAATTATGCATTATTCTTTTACAAATTTAAATCCAAAAGAAATCAATGTTGACGAATTTATTGGACTTATGGCACCTTATGTTAAAGTAATGTCTGAGGCGGTTTTACCGTTTATGGTTGCAAGTTTTATTCTTACCGCAATTTCTATTAGACTTCAAATCGGTAAAATTTTTGCAATAGACAAAATTACCCCAAAAATGGAGAATGTTTCGCCTAAAAAATGGGTTGATGGTCTGAAAAAATTATTAAACCCATTTGAACCACAAAAAATGGTTGAACTTGCAAAATCAATATTAAAAGTTTGTATTGTAGGTGCATGTGGTTATTCCGTAGTGCAATCAAGACTTGATGAACTTTTTGCACTTTTGGGTGCAACACCTGAAGTTGTTTTTGCTGTAACAGGTAGCATTTTAGGTCAAATGTTCTTAAACATGTGTTTAGCTATGCTTATCATTGGACTTTTAGACTTAAAATTCCAAACTTACCAATTTGAAAAATCTATAAAAATGACTAAACAAGAAATCAAAGATGAATACAAAGAAACCGAAGGAGACCCTAAAATTAAGAGTAAAATCAGGGCTATGGGACAACAACTTATACAGCAACAAATGATGTCAGCAATTCCGAGTGCAGATGTAGTTGTAACAAATCCTACACATTATGCAGTTGCTATAAAATATGATAGAACACAAAAGCCAGCACCTTACGTTGTAGCCAAAGGAGTTGATTTTATTGCGTTTAAGATAAGAGAAATCGCACAAAACAATAACATTCCTATCATAGAAAATAGGCTTGTTGCAAGAACCCTCTACCAATTAGTAGAAATAAATGATATAATACCATCAGATATGTTTCAAGCTGTTGCTGAAATTCTTGCGTATGTATACAACAACAGGAGACGTTAATCTTGGGTGAAGGTAAGAGAACAAAATGAACTTGGGTAAACTTTCAGATTTATTGAAGAATAATGACATCTCACTAGCCATTGGCTTGGTGTTCATTGTTTTAATGATGGTTATTCCACTTCCACCTGCAATGTTGGATATTTTGTTAACTATCAACATATCACTTTCTGTAATCATTTTGCTTGTTTGCCTTTACACAAAAGAACCTCTTGATTATTCAAGTTTTCCAACAGTTTTGTTAATTGCGACATTATTTAGGTTAGGCTTGAACATCAGTTCTACAAGACTTATCTTGCTTTATGGTGAAGCTGGTAATGTAATTCACTCTTTCGGGGAGTTCGTTGTAGGTGGTAACTACGTTGTAGGTTTTGTAATCTTTGTAATCCTTGTATTGATTAACTTTATGGTAATCACAGGTGGTGCAACACGTGTTGCTGAAGTAACAGCACGTTTTACCTTGGATAAAATGCCAGGTAAACAATTAAGTATTGATGCCGATTTAAATGCAGGCTTGATTTCTGACGATGAAGCAAAAGCTCGAAGAAAAGCTCTTGAACGTGAAACTGACTTCTACGGTACTATGGATGGTGCTTCTAAGTTCGTAAAAGGTGATGCTACGGCAGGTATCTTAATCACTATTATTAACATTATCGGTGGTTTGATTATCGGTATGGTAATGTTGAAAATGGATTTTTCAACAGCCCTAACAACATACACTGTCTTAACTGTAGGGGACGGTCTTGTATCACAAGTTCCTGCTCTTTTAATCTCTGTTGCTACAGGTTTGATTGTTTCTCGTGCAACAGGCAAGGACGAATCTTTATCTCAAGACATCGGCAAAGAAATGTTCTCTGATCCTAGAGTTTTGGGTGTTGTTTCAGGCTTACTACTTGTTTTAGGTATTATTCCAGGAATGCCAACTATTCCGTTCTTGCTTATTAGTATTGGCTTAGGTAGTTGGGCGACTCTTAAACATAAAGAAAAACAAGCTAAAGTTGCAGCCGAAGCTCAAGCAAAACTTGATGCCGAAAAAGCTGAAAAGATGGGTAAACGAAACAAACGTGCAACTCGCGAAAGTGTTATGGAATTACTTAACGTTGATACTATTGAAATTGAAGTTGGTTACAGACTTGTACCCCTACTTCAAATTGAAATGGGCGGAGATTTATTAGAACGTATTGCACAAATAAGACGTCAAACAGCTCTTGATATGGGTATTGTTTTACCTTCAATAAGAGTTAGAGATAACCTTCAATTGTCACCAAACACTTATCAAATCAAATTAAAAGGTGTTCCAATTGAAGCAGGTGAGGTTTACCCAGATAGAAGTTTAGCGATGAATGCCATGGGTGGCGAAGATAATCCGAATATCAAGGGTATTAGCGCTGTTGAACCTGCTTTTGGTTTACCTGCTTTATGGATTGAAGAAGAACAAAAGGATTTAGCAGAAGCTTACGGTTACACAGTTGTAAGTCCTTCAGCAGTAGTTTCTACTCACTTGACTGAAGTTATTAAGAAAAACGCAGCTGATATTTTAACTAGAAGTGATGTTCAACAATTGGTTGACAATTTGAGAAAAGAAGTTTCAGATGCTTATGTTGACGATTTGTTGAAAGATATGACAATTGGAGATATCCAACAAATACTTCAAAACTTGTTGAGTGAAAGAGTTACTATACGTGACTTAAAGACTATTTTAGAAACAATCAGTTTGCAATCTAAATTTAACAAGGATTACAACTATTTAACAGAACAAGTCCGTCATGCACTAGCTAGAAGTATTTGTAAACAAAACGTAGCTGACAATGGCGAATTAATGGCAATTATCATTTCTCCTGACGTAGAAAGAACTTTAGCTCAAGGTATTTCACCTGACGGAAGAAACTTAACAATTGATCCAACATATTCAAACTTATTATTCAACAGCTTAGATAGCGAAATTCAAAAAGCTATTACAACCTATGGTTGCCAACCTGTGATATTATGTTCTTCAGCAATCAGATTACCACTTAGAAATTTAATTGTAAATAATTATCCTCAATTTACAATTATGTCGTATAATGAAATTAGTTCAAATGTAAAAGCAAAATCTGTTGGTTTTGTAAAAGTTACTAGAAAAGTTTAATAGAAAGGTTTATGTAGAATGAACGAATTAGTAAAAATTGACCAAGACGTAACAATTGTACCGAAAGACTTTAATTTTACAAATATGGGTTCAGTAACTGAAGTTACCCCTCAAGGTTTCAGAATGAAAATGAAATACCCTACAAATGGTATTAAACAAAACTTTATTTGTGAATTCTATTCTCATACTCAAAATGGTATTCTTTTCTTCTCGTCACACGCCTCAGAAGTTAAGGATAATGAATTATTCATTGCAAATCCAACAAAACACAGATTTTTACAAAGACGTCAATTCACTCGTATCAAGTTCTTGACGGAAACAACTATGAGAGATTTGACTACAGATAAAATTTACAACATCTCGACTGTTGACTTGTCTGCAGGTGGTTTAAAATTCTTTGCAAACGAATCTATCAACCTTGATAACGAATATAAAATTGAAATTAATCTAAACGAAGAACAATCTGTATCTTGCTTGTTGCAACCAATCCGTATGGAAAAACAAGACAACGGAAGATTTATTTTATCTGGTAGATTTGTTCACCAAGTTAATGTAGACAAGATGACATTAATCCAATACTGTATGAACAAAAATATGGAAGCTGAAAACAAATAACCCATGAAAATTGTTAGATACAAACAAAACATAGGGCTTTTACTTGGATGTTCAGCGTTGCTTATTGTAGGAACATGTTACCTAATAAAAAATGGTGGCATAACTTACACAAGCATTGTTTGTTCTGCTCCTGATGTTATCCCTGCAGTTATCGTAATGTATGGACTCGGTTGGCTTATTGGCGCAATGATTGAATCCTCAAAAATAGTTGTTAAAGAAAAAGATATCGGATACACTAACACTCTTTTACAAGAAATTATTAAAGAAGAAGGCTTAGATAATATAAGCGATATTGACTTGCCAGATAATTCTGAAACATCTTCGGAAGCTGAAGTTGAAAATGAAGAAAGTAGTAATGAGTAATGAGTTTAGTAAAATTATTCAATAAATCCTATAAAAATGCTCTTTTTACAACTCCAAGTCACGCACAAAGCTTTTTTATAACTTCTAAATTTGAGCAATTCTATAAATACGATACCTCGGAAACCGACACGCACGAACCAGAAGATGCTCTTATTTGCGCAGAAAAGCACGCAAGCAGTATTTACGGTACAACTAAGACCAAGTTTCTAACAAACGGCTCAACAAGCGGAATAATAGCCTCCGTTTTGGCTTGTGCAGATAAAGACGAAAAAGTTTTAATTTGGAATAACTCACACTCTTGCCATAAAAATGCCGTTGAACTTTCAGGTGCTATACCAATTTTTTATGAACTTGAAACTGATGATAATTGGGGTATTCACAATGAATTAGCACCCGAAACTTTAGAAAAATATTTAAAAAACAACCATTTTAAAGCCGTAATTGTAACTTCACCTAGCTATTATGGCATTGTTAGTGATGTTAAAGCATTAAAAGAAGTTTGTGCAAAATATAATGCATTTTTAATTGTTGATGAAGCACACGGTGCATTATACCCATTTTCAGAAAAATTACCACAAAGCGCGGTAAATATTGCTGATTTCACAGTTCAATCCTTGCACAAAACAGCAGGTGGACTTAATCCAACAGCACTTTTACATACAAATACAGATTTAGACATAGACAGTGCTTTAGCAAAATTTTCAACAACTTCGCCGAGCTATGCACTACTTTATTCAATTGAAAGAAATATTAACTACTTAAATTCTCAAAAAGGTAAACAAAAAATTGATGAACTGATTAAAAATATCCAAAACTTGAGGAGCAATATTGAATTTTTTGATGGCGATATTACAAAAATATTGATAAAACATAAAAATTACACTGGTTTTGAATTATCTGAAAAACTTTTTGAAAACAAAATTGAAGACGAAAAAACAAATGAAAAATCTACAATGCTTTTGTGCGGTTTAGGCACTAGCAAATTAAAATTGCAAAGACTAGAAAAAGTTTTGAGAAAATTATAAAAAATATTTCCTTTATGTAAATATTTGTAAAAGCATGCTTAAAATCAAGCAAAAACAAATCTTGAGGTGTTATATATAAGTATGCTCAATCCTATTAGTGTGTCTTTAAATAAGGTTCAAACGCCTAAATTGCTTGATAACAAGTATCAAACAAATCCTTTTGCGTTGAAAACTTTACGCGCTGATATATTTACACCATCTCAATCCGTTGCAAACATTTCGTTTACATCGGTGGATAATAGTATTGTAGGAAAAAGCATTCGAGAATTAGGCGATGTACCTTGTCCTTATTGTGGAACAAGAGTAATTAATGGTAAAGAAATTAATCATTTGAATAAAAACAACCTTGGCGGAAGAAGCGACAAGGCTATTGAGCTATTACAACCATTTGAAGATAGAATGCACCCTGTAGAAAAGGAAGTTTTTGGCATTCTTAAAGATTTGAGCAAAAAAGAACCAGAAAAGAATTTGAGAGAGTTATTAGACACCGTAAGACCAGAGCATTTGAAGAATGTCCAAAACATGGAGCAGAAAATTCTTCACAAAATGTTTAAATGTGCTAAAACGATTGAAAACGAGGAAGATGCAAAAAATGTTGGCAAACTTCTTGCAAGTTCAAAAGAAATTCTTGAAAAGCAAGACCCTAACTACATTTTCCGTAGAAGACGTTTGTTGGAAAAACTTAATAATGTAACTAAAAATATGAATGAGCAAGATAAAGCGCAAGAACTATTGAACATAGCAGAAGATGTGCCACGTTCACACGACAATGTAAGCGCGTTTATTGTTAAATTTACACAAAAAGATGCAGGCACAAAACAAGAGAAAACACCTTTCCAAATCGGTATTTCACTTGTAGAACCTTCTGTTGGTTCTTTAGAACACATTACACCTAGACACCCTCAAGACGGTTCTGAAGGTGGTAAAAATGTTTATTCTAACTATGTTTACGCAAGTAAAGAGTGGAATACACGTAGGAGAAATATGCCACTTGACAAATGGGTTGATAAAAATCCAGAAATCAAAGACCATATGCAAAATTATATTGATGTAGTTATTGAAAAAATTAATAATAAAGAGGCATTGCAAAGATGTCGTGTTTATCCTATTCTAATAGCAGAAACTGTTGAAAAAGAATCTAAGGGTAAAATTAAACTAGACACTTCAAAATTAAAATTGAGCCAACGACAAATCGCACGCGAGATGTCGAGAATAAAAAAACAAGAGGCAGAAATCGTTTCAAAGACTCAAAAGAAAGAACAGTATAACAAAACTAATGGTACTCAAAATAAAAAATTAAGCATCGTTGCTTAGGGAAGAAGGACATGATTCCACCAATTCAAGTATTCGCAGCATTTGCGACACCAAGAATTTACAGATATGTAAAAAACAATCCACAGCCATTTGCAAATTTAAAGTTTGCAACAAGACCAGATAGGTTTGAAAAATCACCTGCCGTTGAACCACAACCAAATGTGGAACAAATTGCATTTACAGGTCTAAAAAATGCGGATAGAGTAAGAGGTTTAGGTCATATTACTTGCCCATGTTGTGGTATTGAAATGATGACTCAAAAAGATATGAACAAAGTGACTAAGAGCTTAGGTTGTACAAGCAAACAAGCTGTAAAAACTTTGAACGAATTTGAAGACAATATGCGTCCTGTTGAAAAACAATGTTTCAACTTGTTAAAAGGTTGGTCAGAAGAAAAACCTGATGCAAATTTTAGCGATTTGTTAAAAGAACACAGAGAACCTGAGTTGAAGAAATTACAAGCAAAACAAAACTCAATTCTTGACACTGTTGATACATTATCAAAAACCTTGCCTGAAAAGGAACAAGAAACTGTAAAAAAAATTACTGACGAAACAAGAAAATATATTTCTTCAAACGATAAAGAAATCAAGTTCAAACGTAAAGCGTTCTTAAAGGATATGAACGATTTAGAAAGTAAAATTTCTGATGAAAAAATTTATAAACAAATGCGCAAAGAGGCAGAAAAAATGCCAACTTCTCAGAACGATGTAAGCGCTTTTGTTGTTAAATATTCGGACAGAAGCCACTCAGAAATCGGACAACGCTTGGTTAAACTTTCTGTTGGCACAATTGAACATATCAAACCACAATCAGAAGGTGGACGTGACGTTGAAACAAACTACTTGCTAGAATGTGGCGGTTGCAACCATGAAAGAAGCTCAATTCCATTGGGTGACTGGGTTGACATGCACCCTGAGATGAAAACAAATACTCAAAAATACATGGACGAAGTTATTGAACGAATCAATACAGGCAAAATTAAAAACTTCCACTTTTATCCAGCAGCAGTGGCGCAAACCTTGTCATATCAATCAGACGGCAAATTAGAAGTTGACTTGAGTGCACTTAAAAAAGGTGAAGATGAAATCGGATAAGTTGGAAAAACTATATAAATAGTACAATTCTGTACGGTTTGTATTCTAAAAGACTTACAGAG
>CAVFBQ010000012.1:0-853 GCA_963620455.1 uncultured Eubacteriales bacterium | reverse complement strand
CGGCTAAGTTCTGCAAAACCTAACCGACCTTCGCACCCTATTTTCGCTAATAGCTTGTAAGCGCTTCGGAGGTTTGGGCGTTACCATATTGGTAAGAATATCATATAACACTAAAATTAAAAGGCAAATATATCAATAAAAAGAATAACAAAATAAAAGAGTCGCTTAGGAAAGTGCCCAAGCGACTCTTTTATTTGAAATTTATATTACTTACAAGATGTATTTGTAGTGTAATTCAATACTTTACCATTTGGGCATTTTCCCGAAGCATCAGCTTTCAAATAATCCATGTTGCCATTGGTGAATACCCAATTTTCACAAGCATCATCACTTCCTGGTACTTGTCCAGAACATAGTGCTGTCGCATTTGAGTAATAGACACCATTTTCTGCATTCACATAAAATTTAAAAACGTCAACTCCATGTGTAAATGTGCCTTTATTTGGACCATCAATATCCACATAAATACGACCCGAACTCGAATCCCCATTAAACACTATAGAGGTACCATCTGCAAGAATTGCACTAACATTATCAACTGTAACTGGATTAGCCGTGTAAGCGGTTCCCGAATTAATTGCAGAATAAAGACCTGTTTTAAAACACGCTGAATTTGTAGTATTTCCGCAATTTTTAGAGGTTTTCATAAAGTCCATCATGCGTTCTGCAAAACGAGTCGATTGAGCTGCTTTTGTTGTATCAACTTGAAACCATTCATCAAAAGGACCATAAACGGCTTCTGCACGCCCAAAAGCATCATTCAAATTTGAATAAACCTTCTTAATTTTGGCTATTTTTTCTTTTTCACCCGTTGATGAGTTCAAGTTTGGCAAAGTCAAGGCAGCAACCACAC
>CAVFBQ010000011.1:0-7209 GCA_963620455.1 uncultured Eubacteriales bacterium | reverse complement strand
TTTCAGAAGGAAATATTGTTCCTGTAAATATTAGAGAAGAAATGAAACGTTCATACGTTGATTACGCAATGAGTGTAATTGTTGGACGTGCATTACCAGATGTTCGTGATGGTTTAAAACCTGTACACCGTCGTATTTTATTCGCGATGAACGAACTTGGCATGACACCTGATAAACCCTTCAGAAAATGTGCCAGAATCGTTGGTGAAGTTTTAGGTAAATATCACCCTCACGGTGATTCATCTGTATATGAAGCTCTTGTTCGTATGGCACAAGACTTCTCAACAAGATATCTAACTGTTGACGGACACGGGAACTTTGGTTCTGTCGATGGTGACTCAGCAGCTGCAATGCGTTACACCGAAGCTAGAATGCACAAGATTACACAATCTATGCTTGCTGATATTGATTGCGAAACTGTTGACTTTGGACCTAACTTCGATGGTTCGTTACAAGAACCAAATGTTTTACCTGTAAGATTACCAATGTTGTTATTAAACGGTACATCAGGTATTGCAGTAGGTATGGCGACAAATGTTCCACCTCACAACGCTTGCGAAATTATTGACGGTTTAATTGCGTTAATTGATAATCCAAACATTACAGTTGAGGAATTAATGCAATACATCAAAGGACCTGACTTCCCTACGGCAGCTACAATCGTTGGTTTAAACGACATTCGACAAGCTTATGAAACTGGTCGTGGTTCTATCAAAATGCAAGCAGTTGCAAGCTTTGAAGAAATTGCAGGTGGTGGTGGAAGACAATCAAGAACCGCTATCGTTGTTACTGAAATTCCTTACCAAGTAAACAAATCTGATTTAATCTTGAAGATTGCAGAACTTGTAAAAGACCAAAGAATTACGGGCATTTCAGATATTCGTGATGAATCTGACCGTGAAGGTATGAGAATCGTTATTGAATTGAAACGTGATGCAAAACCTGACGTAGTTAAAAATAACTTATTCAAATATACTCAGTTATCAACTACTTTTGGGGTAAACATTATGGCTCTTTGTGACAAACGCCCAAGATTATTGAACTTACACCAAGTATTAACTGAGTTTGTTGCTCACAGAGTTGAAATTGTAACAAGAAGAACTATTTACTTCTTGAAAAAAGCTAAAATCAGAGCTCACATCTTAGCGGGTTTAATAATCGCTTTAGGCTCATTGGACGAAGTTATTGAATTAATCAAATCTTCAAAAACAACTGATGATGCACGTCAAGGCTTGATGAGCAAATTTGGTTTAGATGTTGACCAAGCAAACGCAATTCTAGAAATGCAATTAAGACGTTTAACAGGCTTAGAACAAGACAAAATTAAAGCTGAATATGACGAATTAATCAAGAAAATTGCTGAATACGAAGGAATCTTAGCTGATAGACAAAAAGTATTGAACATTATCAAAACTGAATTGTTAGAAGATAAAGAAAAATATGGTGACGAAAGAAGAACTCAAATTATCGCAGAACAAGGTGAAATGAGTATTGAAGATTTAACACCAAACACTCCAATGGCAGTATTTATCACTCACCAAGGTTATATCAAACGTATTTCATTAGATACATTTGAACGTCAAAACCGTGCTACTCGTGGCAAATCAGGTATCAAAACTAAGGAAGACGATGATATTCAACACTTCTTTACTGCAATGATGCACGATAAAGTGTTATTCTTCTCTTCTAAAGGTACTGTTTACAGCTTGAATGTTTATGACTTCCCAGAAGGTCAACGTCAAGCAAAAGGGTTACCTATTATCAACGTGTTACCAATCGGTCAAGATGAAAGAATTACAGCTGTTGTTCCTGTAAGTAACTTTTCTAAAGATGCTAACTTGATTATGTTAACAAAGAGTGGCTACATCAAGAGAATTGAACTAGACAACTTCGCTAATATAAGAAGAAACGGTATTATCGCAATTAGCTTGGAGGAAAATGATGAATTGAATTGGGTTAAATTAGCAAATCCAAAAGATGAAATCATTATCGGTACAAAATGCGGTATGGCTATCAGATTCTCAATTGAAGATTTAAGACCTTTAGGCAGAAGTGCAAGAGGTGTAAACTCAATGAAATTGAGAACAGGTGACGAACTTATCGGTTGTGATATCGTACCTCAAAATTATGATGCAGACTTACTTGTTGTAACTTCTGACGGTTTCGGAAAACGTACAAAACTTTCTGAATTCCGTGGTCAAAACAGAGGCGGTATCGGTTTAATAGCAACTAAGTTCAAAACTAACGAATCAAGACTTGTTGCATTAACAATTGTTGCCGAAAATGACGAAATTATGTTAGTTACAGCAAACGGCATTGTTACTCGTATTAAAGCAAGCGACATCTCTCAACAAGGTCGTCCTGCAACAGGTGTTAGAGCACAAAACTTAGTTAACAACGATGCTGTTGTTTCAGTTAACAAAATCATCACACCTGAAGAAGAAGATTCTATCGTTGATAAAGTTTCTCCTAAAACTGGCGAAGAGAAAGCAGAAGATGTATCTGCCGAACAAACTAAACTGATATAATTTGATCAATAAACAAAGCGGCGCAAACTTTTTTTAAAAGTTCGCGTCGCTTTGTTTTCCCTATTAAATACATAGATTATGACTATTTGTAAACTTGGGTAGTGGTAAAATATTACATCTTTGTTATAATAAACTTATGAAAAATTTGAACAATATAAACGATTGGACGGATATTACTGAGCATTTAAAACTTGGTGAAATTTTGATTGCATCTAATAAAATTAATCTGATTCAGTTGGGAATGGCGATTGATATTCAAAAATTTCAACAAATGCCTATCGGTCAAATTTTCTTGGAAATGAAGATTATTTCAAAAGAAGATTTGCATTCAGCAATAGATTTGCAAAAAGAAATTGATGAAATGATAGCGAGAAGGAAAAATGATGATATTTAAAGACATTTTAACAACAAAAAATTTAGTATTTATTATACTTTTATTAATCCTGTTAAAAATATTACCTGTTGTAAGTGACATTGTTATGTTATTTTTTGCTTGCTTTGTTCTTTCTTGCTCTTTATTACCTATTGTTCAAATACTTGATAAAAAACTTAAAAACAGGAGTCTTTCTGCTGGGATTGTAATTTCAGGAACTGTAATTTTAACACTTGCATTCATTATGCCAATTTTTATGGTTACAATTGAACAAATTTCAACCTTTGTTCAAACAATTCCGACAAAAATTGCAGATATTCATACATTTATAAACAACTTTTCATTTAACGGTCAACACTTGAACCAAATTATTGACCTTCAAAATATAGTAGGCAACAGCAATGACTTGGCACAAAGCATTGTTAGCCAATCTGTAAACATAACAGTCGGATTTGCTCAAGGAATTATCGTATTTATAGCAGTAGTGACTATTATGTTCTACATGTTGAAAGATACTATTTACATGAAAAACAAATTTATTGAGTTTTTCCCTGAAAAAATGAAGGCAAAAGCAGAATACATAGTAAACAAAATTGCAGCAAAAGTTGGTGGATATGTAATTGCAACCATTATTTCTTGCTCAGCAATATGGTTATTAATTGCTTTAATTCTTGCTATTTTGAGAGTTGAATATGCATTCTCTCTAGGTTTAATTGCTGGAGTGCTTGATATTATTCCAGTCGTTGGTCCAACAATTGCGTTAACTTTAATCATTTTAACAGCCTTCAAAAAAGGTTTAATAGTCGTTGCCATTGCAATTCTTCTATTCCTTGGCGTACAACAATTATCAAATAATGTTATAAGACCAATCATATTTGGCAAATTTATGGAATTACACCCACTTGTAATTATCTCGGCATTATTAATCGGTGGAAAATTTGGTGGACTTATCGGTTTAATCTTTGCACCTGCAATTGCCGCAATTGTAACTGTTTTAATCGATGAAATTTATTTAAAAACAATCAATAAGAAAAAGTAATGGAAAAGTTTTTATACAAAAGAAAAACAAAGAAAAACGCAGGTTATAACATTTGGTTTGCATTCCCTGGGTGTTATTCGTTCGCAATGTCATCATTGGGATATTTACATATTTTCAAACTTATGGACGAAATGGACGAAGTTAATGTTGAACGCATTTATTCTGATTCTACAAAAACTGAAATTCAATTTAAAGAGGTGAACGCAATTGCCTTTTCAAGTTCTTTTGACTTAGATTTTATGTCTATTTTTCCAATATTTGACAAGTATAAAATTCCATACAAGACGGCAGATAGAAATGAAACAATGCCAATAATATTCTGCGGAGGACCTGTTGTAACCGCAAATCCAATACCATACAGAGATTTTTTTGATTTTATGATTATTGGTGATGGTGAGAACTTAAATACTAAGGTTGTAACAATTTTAGCAGATAACGAGAACCTGCCAAAACCTGAAATTCTAAAAATTTTGGCAAAACTTGATGGAATTTATGTACCAACATTAAATCAACCAACAGTTATAAAAAACAGTTGTAAAATTGAAAATTGCGTATACACTCCAATATTAAGTGATGATGCATTCTTTAAAGATATGTTCATACTTGAAATATCACGAGGTTGCGCAAACTGTTGTGGTTTCTGTATGGCTTCATATTTAAATTTGCCAGTAAGATTTGCACCTTATGAAAATATTATAGAAGCTTTAAACTTAGGACTGAAACATACCAATAAAATCGCACTTTTAGGGGCGCAAGTGTCAATTCACCCTAAATTTAAGCAAATTTGTGAATATATTTATGACAGAGTT
The DNA here is from genome assembly GCA_963620455.1 of uncultured Eubacteriales bacterium. GTDB lineage: Bacteria > Cyanobacteriota > Vampirovibrionia > Gastranaerophilales > Gastranaerophilaceae > UBA6984. The sequence goes on along the minus strand of CAVFBQ010000011.1, from coordinate 2,460 downwards.
CAAGAAAATCCTGAAATTGAAATGAGTATTTCTTCGTTAAGGGTTGATGCTGTTGATGATTCTATCATCAAAACTCTCGTTGCTGCGCATCAAAAACACGTAACAATTGCCATAGAGGCAGGAAGCGAACGACTTAGAAAAGTTATCAATAAAAACATTACAGAAGAACAAATTAAGAAAACCGTTGAAACAGCAAGACTTAACGGTTTAAAGGGTATAAAAATATACGCTATGATTGGGATTCCAACAGAAAATCAAGAAGATTTAGATGAAATGGTTAGACTTGCAAAAGAGTTAAAAGTATATAATAAAGGTTTTGACATTTCATTTGCCTTCTCTTCATTCATTCCAAAACCACACACTCCACTTCAATGGTGCGGAAGATTTGCGACAAAAGAATTAGAAAAAAGACAAAATTTCCTAAAAAAGGAATTTCATAAAATAGGCATTAAAACAAACTTTTCAAGCATAAAATGGGATTATTGGCAAACCGTTTTATCCAGAGGTGATGAAAAAATGTCTGATTTTATCATAGATGTATACAAAAATGGTTCAAAGCTAGGAACATTCAAGAAATCAGCAAAGGACAAATTTAATCCAGACGACTACGTGCTTAGAAATTATGATTTAAACGAAAATTTACCTTGGGATATTATAGATTTGCCACCAAGAAAAGAAGTTCTAATCGAACGCCATAAGAAATTGCTTAATTAGATTTAACCTTAGCCTTGTTAAATCTATCTACAAGCCTTGCTGCAAAATCAATGGCTTTTGTTGTATCTTTAAAAGCTCTTTTAGGAACAACTAGCGCGCTGTTTTTAGAAATATAAATAAAAATCAAAGCCTCTGTAACTTTTAGATCGTTTATATCTTTAAAAGGAATAAGAGTATCTCCAAAGTTGCTTATAAAATTTATTCCATCGTCTTTTAAAGTACATACAACACTAGACAAAACTCTTAATGAATTTCTAACAGTAATGTATGTTAAAAACAAAATCAAAGGAAAAACCATTATAGAAAACGCAACAAACAAGCAGCCTAACGGAATATTATGCATGCAGAAAAATACAACACCCATAATAAATGAAGCTAGGTTAAAAATTAAAAACAAAGTGCATCTAACTTTTTCAAAAGAAAAAGTATCTAGCACAAAATTCATAATATCTTCCCTTGTATATTGATAAGAAACAGTTAAATCCGACATTTTTACTCCCTTTTTGTATACTTTATTATACTCCAAATAAATTATTAAGTAAAAAGTTTAAGCTTTATAGGTTTAAATTTGCTGAAAACTGGGAATGGTGATATTATAGAGGAAGCAACTTACATGATTAGAGGAGATTCAAGGATGAAGCTGAAAACTTTATGGAATAAATTTATCGTTGAAACAGTTGGACCTTACAGCACTGGCTTACAGCTTGAAAAAAAATTCGGCTTAGAATCTGCCGCTGTATTAAATCATATCTATAAAAACAAACCTACTGGAGAGAATGCTCTTGGGGTATGGCTTGATAAAAAATTTGTAACTAACGCCATTTGGGATGCAATTAGGCGTAGAAAAGCAAACATAGCTGATGCTCTGAATAACTCCCTTCATGAATTTTTTGACAAACGTGCTTACTCAACAGTTAAAATCTGCGACTTGGCATGCGGATATAGTAACTATTTGGTTGAAAATCTAAAACACTATAATAACGACAGACTAGAAATTGAATTTATCGACAAAGATATTAAATCACAATTTGAATTGAGAGAACCTCTACGTGCGTTCAAGAATGTAAAAACATCCTTCCGTCGTAGTGATATCACAAACGATAGAACTTATGACTTTGTTGGCGCTCCTGATATTATGATTTTGTCTGGATACTTTGATACCATCTGCAAAGACGAGGTACAAATTGAATATATCCTTAGACAGGTTTATAACTCACTAAACCCTGAAGGTTACTTCATTTTTACAACACAAAATACTGATTACAATATCAAAACCGTTGATGAACTTTTTGAAGACTATTCAAACAAGAAAATACAAAAGGAAGAAAAAGATATTGACAAAATCAGAAACATGTCAGAAATTGCAGGTTTCCAAATTTTAAGCGAAAAAATTGACAGCGAAAACCGTTACTGTGTTTATGTCGCAACAAAAGCTTAGTTGGCAATATGCTTGTTTAATCTGTCCATAAGGTCAAATTTAGAATGTAGCCCTAAAAATCGATCAACTTCTTTACCCTCTTTGAATAAAATAAAAGTCGGTAATGAGTTTATGCTGAATTTTTGTGCTATATTTCTATTGTCATCAGTGTCAACCTTACCAATCCAAATTTTATCTAACTCTTCTAATATTGGCTCTTGTCTATTACAAAAACCACACCAAGGAGCATAAAATTCAACTAATTTAAGTCCATTTTTTAATTCATTATCGAAATTTGTTATATCAAGTTCTTTAATCATTTTAATAAA
>CAVFBQ010000010.1:0-8025 GCA_963620455.1 uncultured Eubacteriales bacterium | reverse complement strand
TCCATTATGACAAATATTTTAAACGGTCGCAATACGGCTATTCTATTCTATTCTATTCTATTCTATTCTATTCAAGATTATAATTGAATTTCAGACCTTGCAAAATATTTTTTACATATTGTAATATCTATATCGGACGAAATCTTAATCGAAGTGTTTGAATAATTCATTTCTAATCATTTTTTATTCAAAACACTCTTTTTTGCACTTCGCCAAAGTTGGTCAAACTCCTCAAAAGAATATTCTGTTAACGGTTTTGTCGCCAATTCTTCCATTTTTCTAAAACGTTTTTCAAACTTTCTGTTCGCGGAAATTAAGCATTGTTCAGCATCTAACTTGTGCCAACGAGCCAAATTAACAACAGCAAAAAGAATATCACCCATTTCATCTTCCATGTGAGTTTTATCGCCTTCATCAACTGCTTCTTTAAACTCTTTCAACTCAGAATTTACACAATCCCAAAGTGTTTCAACTTTATCCCATTCAAAACCCACTTTAACAGCACGTTTTGAAATCTTTTGAGCAGTCATCAACGCCGACTGAGATTTTGAAATTCCGTCCATTTGTGAAGTGCGTTCCTTCTTTTCTTCTTGTTTTAATTTATCCCAATTTACAACTACATCATCTGCATTTTTAACCTTTGTATTACCAAAAACATGTGGGTGACGGTGAATTAATTTGTCTTTTAATTCTTTTGCAACATCTTCAATATTAAAAGCACCTTCTTCATCTGCAATTTGCGAATGTAAAAGGACTTGCAACAAAACATCACCTAATTCCTCTCTTAAATGTGACAAATCGTTTTCATCAATTGCATCAACTGCTTCATACGCTTCTTCTAGCATATTAGGTCTAAGCGAAGAGTGAGTTTGTTCTCTATCCCATGGACAACCATTTTCTGAACGCAAAGTTCTTATAACTTCAATTAATTCTTCTAAATTCTTATATTGCATAAAAAATCCCCCACAAATTTATGTCCATGATACAATAAAAATTATGAAAAGAAAACCAATAGTTGCAATAGTAGGAAGACCAAATGTAGGTAAATCTACATTCGTAAACAGGCTTGTAGGTCGCAGACAATCAATCGTTGACGATTTACCAGGGGTAACTCGTGATAGAATTTATTTTGACGTAGAATGGCAAAATAAATGGTTCACTGCTATCGACACAGGCGGAATTATTCCTAGTGACGAAGATGAAATCATGGTTTCAATTTACGACCAAGCAAAAATAGCTTGCGATGAAGCTGAAAAAATTATCTTTATCGTTGACGGCAAAGACGGTGTTACACCTATTGATGAAGAGATTGCAAATATCTTACGTCAAACTAAAAAACCTGTATTTTTAGTAGTAAACAAAGTTGACAGCCCTGCTCAAGCACTTTATACAAGCGAGTTCTACTCACTTGCGCTTGGTGCCCCAATCGGCATTTCAGCTCTTCACGGTTCTGGCGGTGTTGGCGATTTATTAGAATTGATTACAGAAGATTTTGAAGCTGACGATGAAATCGAAGAAGAAACCGATATTAAACTTGCAATTGTTGGAAGACCAAATGCTGGTAAATCTTCAATTGTAAACGCTCTTTTAGGTAAAGAACGTGTTATTGTTTCAGATGTTTCAGGAACAACAAGAGATAGTATCGACAGTAAATTTACTTATAAAGAACAAGATTTTACAATCATCGACACAGCTGGTATTCGTAAAAAAGCTAAAGTTGATTACGGCGTAGAAAAATTTGCAGTTGACAGAGCAATCAATTCAATTAAAGATTGTGATGTCGCAATCCTTGTATTAGATGCAAAAGAAGGTATTGCCGACCAAGACAAGAAAATTGCTTCAATCATTACAGAAGCAGGAAAAGGCTTAATCATTGCGGTTAACAAATGGGATTTAATTGAAAACAAACAAGCTAACACAACTAGCCAATTTGAAAAGAAACTTGAAAACGAAATTCCATTTTTAAGCTACGCACCAAAAATTTACATCAGCGCCGTTACAAAACAACGTTTGAACCAAATTTTTGAAAAATCAATGGAAGTTTACGAACAATGTACAAAACGTATTTCAACAGGTTTATTAAATAAGGTTGTAAATGAAGCGTACTTGTTAAATCCACCTCAAAGTGTTAAGAACAAACGTTTGAAAATTCTCTACACAACACAAGTTAACGTTAAGCCGCCAACATTTGTTATTTTCGGCAACAACGCTGATTTAATGAAGGATCACTACAAACGTTACATTGAAAACAAACTTCGTGAAGCGTTCGGATTCTTTGGAACACCAATTAGAATTTCAGTTAGAGAACGCTCTGATAAAAGAAAATAATAAAAGAGTTGGATTTGATTTCATTCAAATCCAACTCTTTTCTATAAACTATATCACATTTTGATTCTGTCAAGCAATGTCTGATCTACTTGGTGTCATACCGCTCTTTCTTGCTATGATATAAAATAGCACTCTAACTAATCTTCACTTTTTCTTACAACAGCCAAACCTGCTGGCAAATCCAAAACCTCCATTTGATATTTTGGATTACCATTAATTGCATCTAAAAATGGTTTAACTTTTTCAGCATGAGAAGTTACGTTGTCTGCACAAATTATAGCACCTTTTTTCAAGTGTTTGTCTAACAAATTGAAGTATTCAATATATTGAGATTTATTAGCATCAATAAACACAAAATCTATAACTTCATCTTCTGGCAGTCTTTCTAAAATACCAATTGCAGAGCCTTCTTTTGTTGTAATAATATCCATTACGCCACAAGTTTTAAAATTTTCTTCTGCCAAAATTCTGCGTTTTTCATAAAATTCTATTGTTGTTAAATGCCCACCAGTTTCTTTTAAAGCTTTTGCCAACCAAATTCCAGAATATCCATTAGAAGTTCCTATTTCGTACGCATTTTGAGCATTGCAAATTTTCACAAGCATATTCAAAAAATTGCCTGTTTCTCTTGCTACATTCCAAAATTCATTTTGTGTTTCTTCTAATCGTTTAAAAACTATTTCTGTTGTATTGTCCATAATTAATTTATCTTCTTTACTTTGTTTGTAACCACCAATTCGCTCACAGGAATATCCATTGACAATGTCTTTATAACTTGTTTTTTATCTAAATTTAAAACTGAATATTTACCAGCTTTTGCATCTGAAATTATCGCTAAATTTGTATTTGGAACTCTATACATCTTTGTAGAAAATCCATTTGTATTCAATTTTATTGTTGCCGTGATTTTATCTGTTTGAGTATTCAAAACTTGCACTACGCTGTTTTCTGCGCTCAATATATATAAATTATTTAGATAAACAAACATATCTACAGGTTTTGGTGAAACTTCAAACTCATCAGCAAGTGTCATTGTTGCGTAATCGACAATCGCAACTCTATTTTTTGTTCTACTTGCTAAGTAAATTTTATTTTGTGAATATGCAATCGCAGAAACGTTAGGAAAAATACCAACCTCTTTAATTGTGTAATCATTATTCAACTCCACACACCAAACTTCGTTTGTTAGTTTATCCACATAAATCAGCTTTGATGATTTGTCTGAAAGAGTAAGATTTGTACATCTTCCATTTACTTGAATTTTTTGTTTCATTTGCATTTTATCCAAGTCAATCATATAAATTGAAGATGTGCTTGGAGTTGAAACATAAGCATAGTTATTCATTTCGTCAATTACAATCTCTTCAGGTTGTGCATCAAATTCAAAACATTTAATTACAGCCTCATCTGCTAATGAAATTACATTCATTGCGTTAACATCATAAATTGTAACCATTAAAAATCTGTTTTGATATACTTTCATATCGATAGGTATTGAGTTTAAGCTCAATGCGTATTCAGGTCTTGAACCACCTGCTGGAAGAACATGAACATTACGAGAGTGACAAGTAATTACATACATATTTTTATTTCTTAACTGTGGGATTGAAGAAACAAGGTCTTTTTTTACTTCTGTATGAACTGTCTTTTCTTCCTTTGTATATTCTGACTTAACCTTTAAAACATCTTGTTCTGTTGTAATTCTTAAACCACCAATGATACCTTTAATATTTTCAGGAATCACCAAATTCTTTGGAACTAGTAAATCTTGAGGTAAAAGCCCTGTTTTAATTTCTAAAAATGGGTCACTTTGGTATAACACAGAGCGTTTTCCATCTTTATCAAGAATCTTCAAAAGTACAAAATCGTTATTCAAAACAAGAACGTCTGGCATATCCTTTAATGTTTTATTTGCTGGAACTGATTTTTTAACTGATATCGAAGTTGGTTTAATAATTTTTGCTGGGAACAATGGCAAATATAAGCTATCACGGATTGTAATTAAACCGTCAAAACGAATTTCTGCAGTTGGCTGTTCTTTTTTTATATATCCTACAACCTCTGTTGGTAAAGTTGCAGCAGAAACTGAAATAGCCCCTGCAAACATAACCATAAGAGTTATTACCAGTTTACGCATTATTGGAATACCCCTTTAACTTTGTCTTTTAATGTATCTTGTGCTTTTTTACCTGTATTAAGTTCATACAAGCGTTTATACAAACTTCTTTCTTCGTCAGAAAGTTTTGTTGGAACTTTTACGTTTACAACTAAAATATGGTCACCTCTATGGCTTGGCTTTTGAATATGAGGTACACCCGCACCCTTAATCTTAATTAAATTACCACTTTGAGTACCTGCTTGAACTTGAACTTTCTTTTCTCCGTCAACAGTTTTAACCATAATTTCATCACCCAATGCAGCTTGTGCTGGAGAAATTTCCAATTGAGTAATTATATTTATTCCTTCTCTATTGAAGTGTTCAGAAGGCTTTACGTGTAAAACTACGTATAAATCGCCAGCAGGACCACCATTTATACCGCAATCGCCTTCACCAGCCAAACGCATTTTTGACATGTTATCTACACCGGCTGGAATTTTTACTTCAAGAGTTTTTTCAACTTCTACACGACCTTTACCATGACATGGTTCACAAGGCTCCTCAATCTTTTTGCCTGTTCCTCGACAATCTGGACAAGCTGTAACTTGCGTAAAGTGTCCCAAAATTGTTTGAGTTGTTTGTTGAATTTTTCCTGAACCACCACAAGTAGGACAAATTTTCGGAGTTGTACCAGCTTTAGCACCGCTTCCGTTGCAATCTTTACAAACTTCTAAGTGATCAATTTTAACCTCTTTTTTACAACCAAATACGGCTTCTTCAAATTCCAATTCTACGTCTACACGCAAATCTTCACCTTGACGAGGAGCATTCGGATCAACTTGTCTTTGAGAAAATCCACCAAATCCATCAAAGAATGAAGCAAAAATATCGTTTAAATCGCCAAAACCGCCTGCAAAAGGACCGCCAGTATCAAAACCAGCATTTTTCAAGCCATCTTCACCAAATCGGTCATAAGTAGCACGCTTGTCATCATCCATTAAAGTTTCGTATGCCTTACCAATTTCTTTAAACTTATCTTCTGCATCTGGTGCTTTATTTACATCAGGGTGATACCTACGAGCCATTTTTCTAAATGCGCTTTTTATTTCATCTTTTGTCGCGTTTCTATCTACCCCTAGCGTTTCGTAATAATCTGCCATTCTTAATTAACTAACCTTTCCAACTTGTGGTTTTAAAAATGCCGTGATTTTCACACGGCATTAATTTCATACATCTATTCTGCTGAAGCTACATCTACCAATGAAGCTCTTAAAACTTTGTCACCTACTTTGTAACCTTTTTGAAGTTCATTAATAATTGTTCCTTCTGGATGTTCGCTTGTTGGTGTTTGCATTACAGCTTCATGGAAATTAGGGTCAAATTCCTTGCCCTCAGTTTCTATAACTTCCAAACCTAACTTTGTCAAAGCATCTTTCATTTGTTTCATAACTAAATTGAAACTTTCTTTAACCTTTTGACAATCTTCTATATTTTCAACAGCTTTTTGACCTCTATCAAAGTTATCCAAAACCTCAATAAGTTGTTTCAAAGTGTTTACTTTTCCATAGTTCGACAAGTCTTCACGTTCTTGCGCTTGACGTTTTCTAAAGTTTTCAAAATCAGCTGCAAGTCTGATATATTTGTTATTCAGTTCATCATATTTTGCTTGAAGTCCATTGTCATTTGAAACTTCTTTTGTTTCAGTTTGTTCTGTTTCCTTGTTTTCTTCTTGCTTAGCAATATTATCTAAATCCATGTCGTTGTTAAATGGATTTGATTCAGTTGTTTCGTCATGTTTCTTCTTATGTGACATTTTACCCGCCTTCATAAAATATTATACAACTTTAATTATATGCCATCAATCAAGATAAACAATTAATATTTATTATTTTTTAATAATTCAGACAAAAATTAACAAAAATATTAATTTTTCATTAATAAATCTCTCAATTTGAAATTTTTGAAGTATAAATGTATTATTGAAAATGTGACAAATTAAAGTAGGAGGCATAAAAAATGAAAATTAGACCAATCGGTGACAGAATTGTAATCAAAGTTATTGAAGATACCGCACAAACGGAAGGTGGAATTTTTATTCCAGACAGTGCAAAAGAAAAACCTCAAAAGGGTGAAGTTGTAGCAGTAGGTGAAGGTAAGACTTTGGATAGCGGTGAAAAAGCACCTGTATCAGTTAAAGTTGGTGAAACTATCATCTATGAAAAATACGCTGGCAGAGATATTAAGATTGACGGCGAAACTCTAAAAATCTTGTCAACATCAGATGTTTTAGGCGTTTTAGAAGCATAAGTCGACTTAAAGTCTTATAGTCTTAATGACTTAAAATAAAAGTTATCACAATATTTATAAAGGAAAAATGAAAATGGCTAAAAGAATTGTATTTCAAGAAGAAGCTCGTAAATCATTATTAAAAGGTATCGATGCAGTTGCTGATGCCGTAAAAGTTACATTAGGACCAAAAGGTAGAAATGTAATTTTAGAAAAGAAATATGGAGCACCTCAAATCGTTAATGATGGTGTTACAATCGCTAAAGAAATTGAATTAAAAGACGGTTTAGAAAATGCAGGCGCACAACTATTAAAAGAAGTTTCATCAAAAACTAACGATGTAGCTGGTGATGGTACAACAACAGCATCTGTTTTGGCTCAAGCAATTGTTAGAGAAGGTTTAAAAAACTTAACAGCCGGCGCTAACCCAATGTCAATCAAACGTGGTATCGACAAAGCTGTTGAATATTCAGTAGAAAAAATCAAATCTATGTCAAAAGCAGTTGCAACAAAAGAAGAAATCGCTCAAGTTGCAGCAATTTCAGCAGGTAACAACTCTGAAATCGGTGAATTAATCGCTGAAGCAATGGAAAAAGTTGGTAACGAAGGTGTTATCACTGTCGAAGAAAGCAAATCTTTCGGCACAAACTTAAAAGTTGTTGAAGGTATGCAATTTGACAAAGGTTATATTTCACCATACTTCGTAACAGATGCCGAAAGAATGGAAGCTGTTTTAGAAGATGCATACGTTTTATGTGTAAACAAAAAAATCAATTTAATCCAAGACTTAGTTCCAATCCTTGAACAAGTTGCAAGAGAAGGTAAATCATTATTGTTAATTGCTGAAGATGTTGAAGGCGAAGCGTTAGCAACATTAGTAGTTAACACAATGAGAAAAGTTATCAGAGCAGTTGCAGTTAAAGCTCCTGGTTTCGGTGACAGAAGAAAAGCTATGTTAGAAGATATCGCTATTCTTACAGGCGGTCAAATGTTCACAGAAGAATTAGGAACAAAATTAGAAAACTTAACTATTGATATGATGGGTACAGCAAAACGTGTAACTGTTTCTAAAGATGAAACAACTATCGTTGTTGGCGATTCAACAAAATCAGCAGTTCAAGAAAGAATTTCTTTAATCAAGAAACAAATTGAACAATCTGATTCAGATTACGATAAAGAAAAATTACAAGAACGTATCGCTAAGTTATCTGGCGGTGTTGCGGTAATTGAAGTTGGTGCAGCAACAGAAGTTGAATTAAAAGAAAGAAAATTAAGAATTGAAGATGCTTTGAATGCAACAAGAGCAGCAAACG
>CAVFBQ010000009.1:0-3903 GCA_963620455.1 uncultured Eubacteriales bacterium | reverse complement strand
CTCCTCTTCATCAACCCAACGTTTTACATCAAATCGCAAATCTGAAATTTTCATTTTCAAGGATTTCAAATAGGGGGTTAATTCTGTCAAAATTTTTGCCTTACGAAACATCAATTCTTGAGCGACTGCTGGATTTTTGCACGCGATTATCATAACTCCATTGGTTGTCATCGAAAATGGTTTAGAATTATCTTTAAACTTCTCACCTACAACTTTTTGCCAAAACTTAAAAAGATTACTTTTGGTAATCGCCTTTTTAAAATTTTTGTCCTCAAGCATTTTTGCCAAAGTGTCATCAATGCCTTCAAAGTTAGTATATAAAACCTTTTTTGTCATATTAAGCCCATTTCGTATTTGTGTGCTATAATTAAGCAATGGAACATTTGAACTTAGATGATAGCATAAAAAAATCAAAGAATATATTAATAATAACTCATGTCAACCCAGACGGCGACGCATTAGGCTCTATGATTGCACTTAGGGATTTAATTTACAACCTTTACAAGAAAAAAGCCGAAATGATGATTGTATCAAAATACCCTAAGATGTACGAATATCTAAGCGGAGCAAAGGACGTTAAGCACATTTCTGAATTTGACAATTCAATGGTGTACGATATGGTTATCCTTGTTGACGTTGCAGCATTAGACAGAATTTTTGAAGCTCAAATCTTCTACGAAAAAGCTATGATTAAAGCTACAATCGACCACCACAAAACAAACAATTACGATGCAAATATCAAATTTGTTGAGAGCGAAGCAAGCTCTACAGGTGAAGTTCTATTCCAAATCGCAGAAAATCATGGTTGGAGACTTGATGAAAAGATAGCAGAAGCAATCTACACCGCAATTTTAACAGACACAGGCGGGTTCAGATTTGATAACACAAGCTCAAGAGCGCTAAAAATTGCCTCAAAACTTGTTGCTATAGGTGCCAACCCTAAAAAAGTTTATAAAAATTGCTATGAATCAAAATCAAAAAATTTGGTTATGTTCCAAGCATACTGCATTAGCAAGGCAGAATTTTCAAGCGATGACAAAATCGCATACTCTGTTGTTTACAAAAAAGACCTTGAAAAATTCGGTGGTGGCGAAGACTTCACAGAAGGTTTAGTTGAATTTTTAAGAGCAATTGAAACCACAGAAGTTGCGTTCATTTTAAAAGAACTAGACAACAAGATGTTTAAAGTGTCTATGCGTAGCAAAAACATTGACGTTTCAGACGTTTGTTCTGAGTTCAACGGTGGCGGACACAAGTTTGCAGCTGGTTGTGTAATCAAACATAACGCAAAAGATTCCGTTAAAAAACTCATTGAGTTAATCAAAAAACAGGGTGTTTAATGAAGAAAATCATTATTTACTTAAAACGATTAATAAAATCTGTCATAGACAACGACTTTTTCGGAATGGCATCAGAAATGGGATTTATGTGTGTTTTAGGCATCTTCCCTGCGTTATTATTCCTTACTGGAATTTTCGGTTGGGCTGGAAAACACGATTTTATCAGACCAATTTTGTCATTTTTGGTTCAAATCATGCCTGACGAATCGGTAGAACTAGTATTTACTGTTTTAAAAGAGGCTGTATTCTATTCAAAGGGCGGTTTTTGGGCAATTCTTGGTTTTATAATCACTGTATTTTTAACCACAAATACGCTTGCCATCATTGCTAAGGGCTTAAATAGAGCCTACAAAATAGGTGAAACACGTTCGTTTCTTTACACTCGTATACTTGCATTCTTTATGTTAATCGTAAACACTGCGGTTTTATTCATAACCGTAAACTTAATCATTTTCGGTAAAATCATTTTCAACTTCTGCGTAACCTATTTACATTTAGGTCAAGAAGCAGCATCTATGTGGATGTTCTTACGTTGGCCAATTTCGTTTATTGCGCTTTACGTAATGGCATTTTTGCATTACTACATTTTACCAGATTTGAAAGGCCCAGAGCTTTTAAAATTGAAAAGTACAATTCCTGGAACATTCTTTTTCAGCACTTTTTGGTTATTAGGTTCTTGGGGATTTTCAATCTACGTAAACAATTTGCACACATACAACTTTATTTATGGCACAATTGGAGCTTTCGCCGTATTAATGGTTTGGTTGTATTACTCCTCAATTCTTATTCTTATTGGTGCAGAAATAAATTCACAAGTTTATAACAGACTAGGAATTACGAATGGAAAATAGTCAAAGATTACACGTAAACTATGCCTCAATTGTTGACATAGTCGAAGAAAATTCAACTGTTCTTGATTTAGGTAGTGGTGACGGAACACTACTAAAAATGCTTAAAGACAAGAAAAACATTCAAGGCAAAGGGATTGAAATTGACGAAAATTCAGTGATCGCAAGTATTCAAAATGGCGTATGTACAATTCAAGGGGACATTGATGAAGGTCTAAAACAATTTGCTGACAAAGAATATGACTATGTAATACTTAACAGCACACTTCAATCTACAGAAAAACCCGATTATGTAATCAACGAAATGCTTAGAGTAGGCAAAAAGTGCGTTGTAAGTTTTCCAAACTTTGCATATTGGAAGGTTCGTTTTTATTTAATGTTTAAAGGACGAATGCCAAAATCTGAACGCTTACCGTTTGAATGGTACGATACTCCAAATATTCATTTGCTTACAATCAATGACTTTTTTGAATTTGCAAAAAAGAATAATTTTAAAATTTTGAAATCACTATATTTCACAAATGGAAAAGTCAGAAAAAATATAATTACAAAGCAAATAAGTCCGTTATTTGCAGAAGATGCTATTTTTGTATTGACAAAATAAGTAGTATTGCTTTTTTTTGTTCTATTTGTTATAATTATGACAAATATCAGGAGAAGACATGAAAAACATAATTATTTATACAACTAAACAACAATCTGACATTAAAGATACAATCGAAAACCTTGATAGTATTGATAAAGCTAGTGTTAGAGTTGAATTGGCAGAAGATTTAAAGGAATACGAACTTTTAAATCCATATCTTTTAATCGTTGAAGATGTACCAAAATTGAATGATGTTTTAATGACAACAAAATTCAAAGTTCCTGTATTATTCGTTGGTGAACCAATCAATGATGTTACTGTTAGAGCTTTAACTTATGACTACATCTCAACTCCAATCAACAAAGATGTTTTAGTGACCCGTATTAATTCACTATTCAAAGTTAAAGAATTTCACGACAAAATCACCGAAGTTTCTACAACTGATGAATTAACAGGTTTACACAACAGAAAATACTTACAAGAACGTTTAGATGCAGAAATTTCTCGCGCAAGACGTTACAAAACTCCATTGTCATGCTTGTTATTTGATATCGACTTCTTCAAAGTTGTTAACGATATGTACGGCTACGAATGGGGCGACGTTTTATTGAAAAACTTTGCTGACAAACTAAAAGCTATGATTAGAAAAGAAGATGTTTTAACTCGTTACGGTGATGAAGAATTTATCGTAATCCTTCCAAACACATCTGAAGACAACGCATTTTTATTCGCTGAACGTTTTAGACGTAACATCGAAAAAATGGAATTTATCCCTGCAGGCGAAGAAGAAAGACACCCAATCACAGTTTCAGGTGGCATTTCTACATACCCTTGCTTAGCTAATGTTGAAGAAGATGCTAATACTGTTATCAGATACGCAGAACACGCATTATATAACGCTAAAAAACGTGGTAAAAACAAAATCGTTCAATTCTCTCAAATCAACTTAGAATTTTAGGATTTTGAAAAGATATATTTTTAAGTCGGTCGGTGATGAAATCACCGACCGACTTTTGTTAATTATTTTTTGTTAAGCATTGCCTGACCTACTATTTTACTTTATATTTCTTGTTGGGGTAGAAAGCCCACAACCTACGTCTGAGCTACGCAATGCCACTAGGCATCTATA
>CAVFBQ010000008.1:0-4583 GCA_963620455.1 uncultured Eubacteriales bacterium | reverse complement strand
CTAGAGGGTTTCCGTAGTGGAAGTATGGATTTGTAAGTTTTTGTAGAAATGGCTCAGGTTTCTGTATCAAGAAATTAATCTAAATTCTTTTTAAATGTTTTGCTTGCAAGGGTTAAGGTTATGCAAGAAATCATTATCAAAGGGATTAAGTTTATAATTACATCTTCAAGTCCCATACCTTTCAAGAAAATTCCTCGAGTCAGAACCATAAAAAATCGAACTGGATTCAAATATGTTAGGTATTGCAAGAATACAGGCATGTCATCAATTGGCGAAATGAACCCTGACAAAAGTACTGCTGGCATCATAAATGTCATAACACTTAGGATTGCTTGTTGTTGAGTTCTACAAATTGAGGAAATAAACAAACCAATCCCCACGATTGAAAGTAAGGCTATTGCTATTGACAATATTAATACAATAACTGAACCTTTCAATGGAATGTGAAAGAAGGTTATTATTAAAAATGTCATAAAACATGTCAAGCAAAGTGCTATTGTTAATGGTGGAACAGTTTTTCCGATTAAAATTTCTGCCGATGAAAGCGGACTTACAATTAATTGGTCAAAAGTTCCCAATTCTCTTTCTCTTGCGATTGATAGAGAGGTTAAAATAAGCGTTACGACAACCGATAACATTGCAACAATAATTGTTAAAATGTACCACTTATATTCAAGATTTGGGTTGTACCAATTTCTTACAACAAGATTTACGCTTGCCCCCTGTTTTTGCGTAACCTCTGCGCTATAACTAGAAATTATTTGTGTTGCATAAGAGCTTGCTATAGAGGCAACATTTGTTTGTCGTCCATCGGCAAAAATTGAAATACTCGTTTGCTTTTGCCCCTTAACATTTTTTGAAAAATCGTTATTTACGTATAATCCAATCTGCACTTTTTGAGTATCAAGTTTTTTTTGAAATTCTTTTTCTGTGTTTACATAATAAAAATTTCTAAATCTTGGTGAATTTTCAAATCTTGATAGCAACTCTCTTGATTCTACAGAATTATCTTTATCAATAACAGCAACGTCAATATTGTTAACTTCCATGGTTACTGCGTTTGAAAAGATTATCAACTGCATTAAAGGTAACATTATAATAATCCCCCTGCTTTTGGGGTCTTTCCAAATGGTAATAAATTCTTTTTTTATAAGTGCAAAAATGCGTCTAAAAGTATCTCTAATCATTAATTTAACCTTATTTTTGTATTCTTATAAACTGCAACAAAAAGAATTAATCCTAAAATTGTCAAAAATAGTGAATTTGCAATCACAATTTCTGGTATAGTTCCTGCCATAAACTCGCTTTCAATAAATACAACGTAGTATCTTGGCGGGATAACGGCGGTTAAATATTGAAAAAACTTTGGCATAGAGTTTATCGGAAACATTAAGCCTGAAAGCATTAACGCTGGTAAAAATCCTATACCAAGAGAAACCATACTTGCAAAAAACTGATTTTTTAATTTTGTAGAAATTAAAAGTCCAATCCCTAAAGAGGTAAACAAGAATAAACTACTTACGAGCAATAGCACGAGATAATTACCCCTAAACGGTATTCCAAAAATTTCAACGCAAAGAAATACGTTGAAAATTAGAGAGGTCATTCCTAAAACAAAATATGGAATGTATTTGCCCAATACAATTTGAAATGCGTTGGCAGAAGTCGACAAAAGGGATTCCATAGTACCTCTTTCCCACTCTCTTGCAACAACAAGAGAGGTCAAAAGTATTCCAATCAAAGTCATAGTAATTGCAATTGACCCAGGAAGAATGAAGTAATGACTGTTTAAATCAGGATTGTACCAAAATCTAATTTCAGGGTTTATAACAGGTCTTGCAAGTTGATATTTGTATTTACTTTGGCTTAACCAACCATTTGTAATTTGTAGTACATAATTTTGCACATAATTTGCTGTATTAACCTCTGAACCATCTGTAATTACAAGCAAATCTGCACTTTGCCCCCTTGATAATTTTGTAGAAAAATCATTAGGAATTATAACCGCGCCTTTTATTTTTGAACGAATAATTTTGTTTTCTATCTCTTTAATATTGTTTACTGAAACTGATTTTACATATTTGCTATGCCCAAAAGATTTGACTAAAGTTTCAATTTCAGGATTGTTGTCATCGTTTTTAATCCCCATCGTAACCTTTACAGAATCAAGATTAATGCCATACATGTAAATCAAAATTGAAATCAACGGCAAAATGAACGCAATGACAATACTGCTTGGGTCGCGCATAATTTGCAAAAACTCTTTTTTTATAAAGGCTAATAATATCTTCATTATTCAGACTCCTTAATTAGAGTGATAAACGCCTCTTCCATATTTTTTGCGTTAACTTTTTCCTTTAACTCTTTCGGTGTTCCAACCGCAATGGTTTCGCCCTTGTAAAACAAACTAATTCTATCGCAATATTCTGCCTCGTCCATAAAGTGAGTTGTGACAAGTATTGTAACCCCTTTTTTTGAAAGTGAAGTAATGTGATTCCAAAAATCTCTGCGGGTTAAAATGTCTACCCCTGAGGTTGGTTCATCCAAGAATAAAACTGGCGGATTGTGTATTAACGCACAAGCCATAGAAAGTTTTTGTTTAAAACCTAATGGCAAATCTTCAGACTTTTGGTTTTCAAACTCTTTAAGTACAAAAATATCTAAAATTTCTTCAACTCTCATGCTTTTTTCGCTTGATTTAATTCCGTAAACAGAAGCAAAAAATTCCAAATTTTGACGAACTGTTAAGGAACCATAAAGTGAAAACTTTTGAGCCATATACCCCAAGTTTGCACGAGCCCTTTCGGGCTTTTGCTTGATATCAATACTCATAATGCTTGCAGTTCCATTTGTTGGCTTTGCAAGCCCACACATCATTTTAAACGAGGTAGATTTTCCAGCGCCATTTGGACCTAAAAGCCCAAAAATCTCACCCTTTTTAATTTTAAAAGAGTTGTTTTTAACCGCATAAAAATTGCCATATTTTTTTTCTAAATTATCTGCAACAACAGGATATTCTACTGAATTTTCAAGAGGAACGTAGTTTTGTGCAATTCTTGAAACCTCTTTTTTGTAACCACCCATCAAATCTATAACTTTTTCTTCAAATTCTTGAGAAGTTTTTGCCAAATCGTGCGGTTTACCTTGATAAATAACCTTGCCCTTGTCTAAAACGACCGTCGTATCAAAACTATGTGCTTCGTCAAGATATGCCGTTGACCACAAAACCGTAGTTTGAGGTGTAATCATATTCCGAACCATTTGCATCAAATCTCTGCGAGAAATCGGGTCAACCCCAACTGAAGGCTCATCAAGCAGTAAAAACTTTGGACTTCCAAGGAGTGAACAAGCAAGCCCTAATTTTTGCTTCATACCACCCGATAACGCACCTGCAAGCCTGTCTTTAAAAGATACAAGGCTAGTAAATTTTAGCAATTTTTCAAAATCGTGAGGTACATTTTTTAAATCAGCATAAAGTTTTAAGTTCTCAATTACGCTCAAATCCTCGTAAAGTCCGAATTTTTGGGGCATATAACCAATATTTATGGTTAATTTTTCCTTCTCTGTAAATGGATTTATTCCAAGAGTTGAAATTTCCCCTTCATCAGAAGTTAAAAGTCCAATAATAAGTCTTAAAAGCGTAGTTTTTCCCGCTCCGTCAGCGCCAATAAGTCCTGTAATTTTACCCTTTTCGATATTTAGAGATAAATTATCAAGAGCCTTAATTGCACCAAAACATTTTGTTAGATTTTTAATTTCTACCGTATTCATCTGAGTCCTTTGATGATAAGTCTATTTTTATTGTTGTTGGCATTCCTTGACGTAAGTATTCGTCGATGTCGTTAACGTAAACTCTAATACGATAAACAAGACTTGTTCTAATATCGGTTGATTGAACTGTTTTTGGTGTAAATTCTGCAACTGGTGAAATATAGCCAATATAGCCGTTATACTCACGTTTTTTACCTGTTTGCTGATTAACAGTGTCTGTGTAAACTTTTACGCTCATTCCATATTTTATGTTACCTAAATCAGTTTCGTTCACATAAGCTCTAATCCATACAGGCTTTGTTTTTGCCATTGTATAAACAGGTTGACCTTTAGCAACTGTTGCACCATTTTCTTGCACTCTTACGGTAATAATGCCATCTTCAGGAGCATAGATTTTTGTATAACTAAGTTGGTTGTTTGCAAAAGTTTTTTGAGCTAATGCTGAATTATAATCAGCATTTGTTTTGTCTTTTGCGTGCAAAAGTGTTTCGCAATCTTGTTTTGAAACGATATCTTTTGCACAAAGTGGCAAATTCCTTTCATATTTTGAATTAGCATCATTTTTTAGCGCCAAAGCCTTATCAATATCGGCAGAAGCCTTTTCAAGATTTATTTTATAGTCTTTATCATCTAAAATAGCTAAAAGTTCGCCTTTTTTGACAAAGTCGCCTTCTTCTTTTAGCATTTTAACAATTTGCCCAGAAACTTGAAAACTTAAATCAACTTGTCTGATTTCAATGTTTCCAAAAAGTTCCAATTCATTTTTGTTGTCGTGTTTTCTTGTTAAGAAAAATATTCCTAAACCTATCAGT
>CAVFBQ010000007.1:0-3707 GCA_963620455.1 uncultured Eubacteriales bacterium | reverse complement strand
GATTTCGATTTCACCTTTTTTCATTTTAAAAACGTATTCGTGCATACTTCCTCCTCGATTAATTCTTAATAATAGTGTATATTAAAACTAAAAAATTTCAAAGCTATTAATAAAAGTTTAACGTTTTTGAAACATTTATTGTAAAAAAACATCTTATATTTAATAAATGTGCAATAATATATATATCGGATAAAGGGAAAATAATTTATGAATAGAACATTTGGAAGAATTTTATTAACAGTTTTGACGTTAGCATTCTTGGTAATGGGTGTTAATACTGCTAGAGTGATGGCTTACAGCCCTTGCGATTTATATGATATGGTTTGGAAATTGGTTAATAACAAGTTTGTAGATCAAACAAATAATAGCCAAGATTGGACGAGATGGCGTCATAAATATGATAGTAAAATTCAAACAAATGAAGATGCTTACATGGCAATAAATACAATGCTAGCAAGCTTAAATGACCCTTATACAAGATTTTTAGATCCAAAAGAATTTGCAGAAGAACAAAGTAGCATGAAAGGTTCATTGAAAGGTATTGGTACTCAAATTTCTGTTAAAGACGGTCAATTGTACGTAGTTGAACCAATTGAAAATTCTCCAGCTCAACGTGCAGGCATTCAAGCAGGTGACGAAATTATGGAAATCAATGGTGAAAGCACAAAGGGTATTACTGTTGACAAAGCTGCAGATAAAATTAGAGGCGAAAAAGGCACGACTGTAACTCTTTTGGTCAAACGTAAAAATGTTGAAAAGCCTATAACATTCACCATTGTAAGAGATGAAGTTGAAGTTAAGGTTGTGACTACAAAACCGCCAATAGAAACAAAAATTCCTAACAATATTCAATATATCAGATTAAGTTCGTTTTTAAGTAAAAATGCAGGTAGTGAAATTGGCGAAATTATCCTAAAAAGTCGTGATAAAGACGGTTATATTTTAGATTTACGCTCAAACCCAGGTGGATTACTTTCAAATGCCGTTCTAATTGCTGATATGCTTATGCGTGATAGCGTTATTGTAAGTACTGTTGATAGAGAAGGTTATAAAGAAACTGCAAGAGCCGGTAGAGAATTGTTAACTCAAAAACCTGTTGTCGTATTAGTTAACAAAGGTTCTGCTTCAGCAAGTGAAATTCTTTCAGGTGCTTTGAAAGAAAACGAAAGAGCCACAATCGTTGGTACACAAACTTTTGGTAAAGGTATTGTTCAAGAAATTAATAAGTTGCCAGAAGGTTCTGCTGTTCACATTACAATCCAACATTACCTAACTCCAAATGGTAATGATATCCATAAAAAAGGAATTACACCTGATGTTGTGGTTGAAATTAAAGATGAAGATATAACAAATAAAAATGACGTTCAACTTAAAAAAGGTATTGAAGTCTTAGAACAAGAAATTAGTAAAAGCAAGTAAATAAAATGCAAAAAGAGTGGATAGTTGCAAAAACAGATAACAGTGAGAAGTCCTTAATAGAGCGACTTTTAGCTGTGCGTGGAATTACTACTAAAGCGGAAATAAAAGAATTTTTAAATCCACTAGAAATGACATTGACCGAACCAACAGTTTTTGTTGATATGGCTAAAACTGTTGATAGACTTGCTAAAGCAATTGATGAAAAGCAAAAAATACTTGTCTATGGCGATTTTGATGCGGACGGTATTACTTCCACATCAGTTTTATTAAAAACTTTAGAGCATTTAGGGGCGGAAGTTGATTATTATATACCTGATAGAGAAACTGAAAGTCATGGTATGAACACAAAAACATTGGTAAAACTTATGACCTCTAAAAAACCAAAAGTTATGATTACAGTGGATTGTGGTGTTAGCAATGTTGACGAAGTCAAGTTTTTAAAGAGTTTTGGAGTAGATATAATAATTACAGACCACCACGAAGCTCCAGAAGAGCTACCTCCAGCATTTGCTATTATTAATCCAAAGTCTCAAAATTCTTTAGATGAAAAATTACCAGCAAAAAAGATTAAAATGCTTACATACCTTGCTGGGTGTGGTGTAGCTCTAAAAGTTGCGCAAGCTCTTTTAAATCATTATAGCAAACCAGAATTTGTATTAGAACTTTTACCGCTAGTTGCTTTGGGTACAATAGCAGATATAGTGCCACTTTTGGGTGAAAATAGATATTTTGTAACAAAGGGTTTGGAGCTTATATCAAAAGGTCAACATTATGGATTGGCAAGGCTTTTAGATAGCGCTGGTTATAATATAGAAAATGGAATTACCTCTGAAAATATTGCATTTGGAGTTGCTCCAAGAATTAATGCAACAGGACGTTTAGACAATGTTGATACTGCTTTAAAATTGTTGCTATCAGACAATAAGACAGAAATTGAAATGGCTGTTCAAACTTTGGATGAATTAAATAAAATTTGTCAAAATCTTTGTGAAACAACATTTTTAGATGCTGATGAAATGTATCAAAAAGAAGGAACAGATAATAGCGCAATTGTTTTATTCAGCAAGGATTGGAATATTGGTATTATCGGTATTGTGGCATCAAAATTTGTTGAAAAGTACTACAAACCTACTTTTATAATGAATTACAACTCTGAAAAGCAACAATTTAGATGTTCTGCAAGAAGTGTAAAAGGTATAAATTTATACGAAGTTTTAGATACAAATTCTGAATTATTTGACGGTTTTGGTGGTCACGAAATGGCTGCAGGATTTGGTTTTAGCGGTAATATTGAACAGTTTAATGTGGTCAAAAATGCATTAGATAAAACTATATCAGAAATTTTGGGTGATAAAATTCTTAAACCTTTTGTGAATATTGATTTAGAGCTAGAGGAAAAAGATTTGGACTTAACTTTGGTAGATGAAATCTCTAAGTTAGAGCCATTTGGGGCATCAAATCCTTCTCCAGTCTTTGCTGTAAAAGATTTCAAACTAAAAGAAAAAACTTTAATGGGTGAAAATAAAAATCATTTACGTTTGAAGGTTCAGGGTAAAGATGCTCAGTATACTTGTGTTTGGTGGTCAAGAGGAGATATTTCTTTAGTACCAGATGACAAATTAGACATAGCCTTTTCTCCTAAAATCAATACTTTTAGAGATGTTACAAGTCTACAATTAATGATTGAAGACATACATAGCGAAAATTTAAAAGAGGAAAAAGTTGAAAATCAAAATGCAGTAAAAGTTTTTGACCATAGAAATAAAACGGATCTTTTACCTCAAGTTGAAGATTATGTTAAAACTTCAAATTCAAAGATGAATATATGTGTTTTTGCTGAAAATAAAGCTATTATAGACATGTTAAAACCATATAAATGTTTAAGTGATGCGATCATCAATAGAGAAACTATGAAAAAAGCAGATAGTATAATGTTTTTTGACTATCCTCCAAGTGAAGAGCTTTTTGACAACATCGTTGAGAGTGTTTCTCCTCGTCATATTCATTATATGCCTTGTAATTTCACAAAATTTGATGAACATGACATAATTAAAACTATTTCTGGTATGGTGAAATATACATGCAATAATAAAAATGGTGAATTTGACCTTGCTAAAAGTGCATCTTTCTTAGGTTTGACAATAGGTTGTATAGAATGTTTGTTGAATATTTTAGAACAATGTAAGATGATTAAAATTGTTGAAAAAAATATTGATAATTATAAAGTAGAATTTGTTGGAAACGTAGAATTATCGCACGTTATAGGCTGTATTCAATATAAAGATTTT
>CAVFBQ010000006.1:1764-5860 GCA_963620455.1 uncultured Eubacteriales bacterium | reverse complement strand
TTAATGTTTGATTATAAATTTTGTTTGTAAACATGTCCTTTTGATGCTTGTTCAATATTTGGAGTATCAATTTCAAATACGTGAACTCTTGATGGAGCTAAGTCTACTTTTAATTCCCCGTCACCTGCTTGGTATTTTGATTGTTTACCATAGGCTGGTAATAAGTTTTTAAGTTCTTGAGATGCTTTCATTGTTGGAATTTTAACTGTTGCAGTTACGTTTCTATTGATGTTTTTGTTACCTACAACCAATAAAGTTTTACCGTCTTTATGTCTTGCATAAGCAATAATTTGGTCATCTTTATCGTTTTTCTTATCTAATTCAATGAAAGAACCTTTTGTAATCAAGTCTTGATATTTATCTCTCATATTGAAAGATTCTGTCATAAATTTACCGATTTCAGGATTATTTCCACCTGGTTTTCTTGATAAATTGAAGATATCAAGTTTACCTCTGTGAACTGTCATTTCGTGACAATCTGTTTCAGATTCTTCTGATTTTGAGTGATCATAACCGTATACGTAGTAATCACCTGATTGATAACCGTCTACATAGTATGGGTTCAACATTGGTAATGTAGCTTGTAAACCAGCTGTAAGGTTACAGTATTCAGTACCACCGTGGAACATTGGTGAAATATCATCGTGTGTTGTAAATGAACCGATTAATGATTTACCCTTTTCTAATCTATTAGACATATCAATATTTTCTTTTACGAAATTGTTTAAGTCTTTTGCACCTTTCCATTCGTGGAAAATGTGATATTGTCCGTAATACGCATCAAAGCCAGCTCTTAAAGAATCTTCTGGTCTATCATAAGGCATATTTGCTTGAGGTGAAGCATCTTCATAAGTATAAGTTTCACCTAACCAGCCAAATTCAGGATCTTTTGAATGAGAATATGGAATAATGATATCCCAAAATTCAGTAGGTTTCGCACGAGCTACGTCTGCACGAATACCATCAATACCCATATCTACGCACATATCAACGTATTTTTTGTGCAAATCTACTAACTCAGGATTTAATTCTCTTTTTGTTTCATCTGAAAATGGTTGGAACATTCTAATATCATTCCATCCTTGAGGTGTTTTTGCTTGTCCATCACGTTCTTTAGCCATTAATTCAGGCTTTTTCAAGTACAAATCATAAGATGAGCAACTTGGTAAGTCTAACATAACCTTAATACCACGCTCGTGACAAGCATCTGTAAACGCTTTAACTTGTTCTGTTGGAGTTCTTTTATCATTTTTGTCAATTAAGTTAGGGTCAATTTGTAAGAAATCCAATGGTGAATAGATTGAACCAGCCAAGCCCATTGCATGTTTTTTACCTGTTGGATGAATTGGCAAAATATGAAAAGCGTTAAAACCTTCTGCTTTCACTTCATCTAATCTATCTATCGCATTTAAAAATGTTCCGTGTTGTTCATTACCTGTAATTTTTTCATCACCGTTTTCATCTTTTGCATTAAAAGTTCTTGGAACGATAGCTAAAATTTTAGCTTCTCCGTTTTGTAACATTGAACGGAAGTTATTTTTATATGCTGGTTTGTTTTCAACTTTTTTATCTTCAACTTTTGAAGTTTCTTTTACAGTAGGAGTTTGAACAGGAGCAGTTTTTACAAGAGATTTATTCATAGCTGCTTGAGTATCTAAAAAATTCTTCAATGGATTTGAAGCGTGCATTTCCGTATTGCTTGTAAAGCTCGGTCTTGTTACATTTTTAGCTTTAATATTCAAATTTGGAACATTTAAAATTTTAGCTTGAATTGATTGAACTCTTGACATTTTATTTCCTATTTCCTACTTAACTGCTTTACCTTTACCGAACAAGAACTGAGCTGCAACTGTCAAACCTGTTAACACTGCACCTACTGTTCCGAAAGTTTTACCCCATTTTTGAGAGTTATATGTTTGTTGAACTGTTTTTGTCATCATTTCATCAGGAGCAACACCTAATAACAAGAATTTGTATTCTGAAGATGCGCCTTGATCACCTGTTGTTTTGTGGTTTGGTTTTGTAAAGTAATCAGCACTTCCAATTTTATTGAAAACTTCTGAATTATATTTGTTTACATCTTTTTCAATACCAGCTTTTTTAATTGCCTCAACAGTATCTTTATCCATTGGTGAATTGTACATAAAGTTCATTGCTTTTTGGTAGAAACCATAATCTTCTGGAACATCTACACCTTTGCCTTCTTTAAAGTATTTATTTACAACTTTACCATCTTTAATCTCAACATCACTTCTGTCAACATTTGTAGAGTTGTCTTGGCTTCTGTTGAAGTAGAATTTGATTGAGTGGTCAGAAGAGTGACCTTGTAATGTTGTTTGTTTCACAAGTTCTAGCATAGCTTCTTTAACTTCTCTTGCAGAACCGTCTTTTGGAACTTCACCTTTAGAAATTCTCCTGTAAACATCCATTGTGTTAATCATTCTTGAGAAAGAGTTTTTAACACCAGCAACACGTTCTTCAAAGTAAACTTGTTTTACACGTTTTAAAGAACCTTTGCCACCTACAGAAAGAGCTGTTAATTTGTTTGCTGTTGCTTCCATTCCTTGATTGTATAATTTGCCAGCAGCATCATCGTATGTTTTACCAACTAAATCCACATATTTTCTTGTATCTTCAGGTTTAATTTTCTTATCTAATTCAGCAATATTGTTAGCCATTTCGCCGATTGCTTTTTGATATTTTGCATCATCAGAAGTAACTTCTTCCATTTTGTTTCTTACCAAGCCTTGAACTAATTGACGGTTATTTCTAACTTTTTCCATTTCTTTAAAGTCAATGCCTAAAGATTTCATAATGCTTGTAGAAGTTTTGTTCCAATAGTTTGCAATTACAGTCTCAGGTTTGTCTGCAACTTTTGCTTGAGCATAATCATCAAGAACTGAATCCTTTGCTTGTAATTCGCTCATTGCTTTACCAATTTCGCTAACCTTCTTCATTGCATTTTCGTCTAAAACTGATGCTGAATTTGATTTGATAGCTTTATCTGCAACTAATGCAACACCTTTTTTGATTGATTTTAATTTTTCAGTAGACATACCTTGTTCTTTAGCTTTTGCTAAGAATAATTGAGATACTGAAGAACGAACCTCCATTGCTTCGTCTTCATTAACTTCTCTACCCATCATTTGGTTATCATTAAAGAGTTTAACAATTTCTTCTTTTGATGGAACTATTCTTACAACTTGTTCTTCTGAGAATTTTTGAGCTAAAACTTTTTTAGAACCGTTTGAAATTTTTTCAGCCAAGCCTTCGTTAACTAAAGATTTACCGTTCATCAAGATATTTTTCATATCCTCTTTAACGCCTTCTTCAGTTACAGGGTCTAAACCTTTAGCTAATCTGCCTGAAATCTTTTCAACTAATTTGTTATCTACTGTTTTACCTTTGTTTTCTTCAAAGATTTTGTCTAAGTCTTTTTGCATATTTTGACTTACTGAAGTCATACGTTTTTGAGATTCTGCGTCAAAATTTTGTAATAATTTGTCTGCTTTTTGGTTATTAACTTTGTCTAATGCTGGGTCAATAACTTTTTCTGCTTTATTGCATGCTAAAGCAGAAAACACTGCTGATGCAATACCTGCTGTAATCATCCATAATGTGTTATTTTTTGTGGCAATTTTTGTCATGTTTGATTTTGTTAAATCATTTCTATCTTGAGCATTTTTATCTACACCCATTTTATCGCCAATTTTTTGCAATTGTTCATTTGAATATACATCCCAAGGTTGGTATTGTGCATCTTGGAAAAATGGTTTCTTACGTCCGAAACTATCTTCATATTCTTGAGTTGGGTCAAAACCGTGAATAGCTTTTGCGGGAGCGCCAATTGCTAATTTAGGCCATAATTTCATAGCACCAAAGAATGTTGCTAAGCCCACAAATTCCATTAATTTTGTTTTTGGAGTAGCTTTTTGAGTTGCTAAATAACCAGCCAATGCTACTGCGCCAACTTTCATACCAACATCATTTAATTTGCCTAATTCATGGTCGTTAGCTTTACCTGTTAAACCGTGTTTTAAAGCTTTGAAATTGTATTTTGTATCTTTAACATTTGGAAAAATTGAAGAAGAAACTA
>CAVFBQ010000006.1:0-1699 GCA_963620455.1 uncultured Eubacteriales bacterium | reverse complement strand
AAGAAACTAATTTACCTTTAGCTTCTTGAGGTTTAATGTATTGTTGAGTCTTAATTCCGTTAGTTGCGGTCATTGTCATTTTAGTCCACCACAACCTTTCTGTTTGAATCAAACAAGTTTTTATCTTCCAAATTTGCCGACTTTCTTGCACTAATTACTGTATTAGCAACACCGATTACTGTGGCTGCAACTGCAGCTCCGATTAAAGCTTTACCTGCATATTTTTGGAGTTTTGTAGGGTTTGCACCGCCTGTCCATAAATCTTTTGCAGCTTTCACAAAGTTGTTGCCAAATGAACGAGCCATATTTGCAACTTTTTGTACACCTTTACCCTTTGTAGCAGAAACAAAGAAATTATCCCAAGGTTTTTGAACTGCTAAACCTACTCCTGTTGCTGCCCACAAGTATGAAGAAATACTTTTTGCAGTGTTAGAACGTACGATAATATCTTTAATTCTAGGTTTTACTTCTTTATCAGAAGATGCTAAGTTTTCGCCTAAGCCTAATTTCTTAGCAACTTTATCATAGTATGCATTTCTATCCTCGTTTGTTTTACCATATAACAAGTCATAACGAGGGAACTCTACGCTTTCAAATACTTTATGGTATTCAATTGATTTTGTATTTTTATCACCTTCAAATTTTGGGAAACCTTCTACAACCTTTGCATAAGGCATTTCGGTATCGACACCTGTCATAGCTTTAACTGGAACATTAACCAAAGATTTTGAAGCTTCTTTTGCTACGCCATACATAGCAACACCTAAAGCCATCTTTTTACCTATTTGACCAGCTTTAGAATTTGCAAATGGAGTGAAGTGTTTATTTGCCAAGTTGAAAACAGCCATCAATGCTGCGCTACCCATCAAATATGGCACAGTACCCATTGTTAAAAATTCATAGAAATTAGCATTTCTATCGCCCTTTAACCCTTTTGCAGGATAAGTCGTAAACGCTTTTGTTAACTTATCTACTTGAATTGTGGCTCTTGTCTTCAAATTATTTTCCAACAAAGTATCTTTTGCATATTTAAGTTTTTTAGGCTCTTGTTCTTTTTTGGATGTAAAACCTTGTTGGATTTGAGGCATTACTGGATTAATATTCATCACATTCCCTTACAAATACTAGTATATTAAAATTAAAATACATCAAAAAAATATTTGCTAGTGTTAATACCATGCTTTTACAATTATTTACATATTTTCAGTGGCTTTTGAAAGAGTAAAAATTTTAAAATTTTATTCGTTAATTATGTTTTCAAACATTGGCTTAAAATATTCGCGTAATTCAATCATTGCAGGCACATAAACAGTTTTTAGACGATAAATCATTTCATCATTAATTTCAATAAATGGACAATCTGTCATTATCTTAAAATCATAAATCATATCTGTCCAAACTTTTTTGTTTTTTATAATATTTTTTTCTTGTGCAAATTCAAAAATTTCCCTTGGTAAAAAGATTTTTCTGTCAAATTCATCTTTTGCATAATCTTTTAAAAGTTTCCAATATCCTTCAAAAAGATTTTTAAATCTTTCAAAAAGATTGATTTGAACTTGAATATCATCATAATTATTTTCATGACTAACAATCATATCCTTTACATCTGGCAAAAATTCTTCAAATTTCCACATCAAATAACTACGATATCTATAAACCCAACGGGGATAAAATTCAAATTTTCTAATACCTTTAGGAC
>CAVFBQ010000005.1:0-2112 GCA_963620455.1 uncultured Eubacteriales bacterium | reverse complement strand
ATTCAAAAGGTGAGCCTAATTTTATTTCATAATCCTCTAAACGAGCATTTACGGCTTCAATTTGTTGTGCAATATCTTTTTCTATACCTAAATGGTCTGCACCGATTGGCATAAGCAAGACGTTACCTGATTTTTCAGCAATTTTGTCCAAATTATCTTTAATACATTGTGCTTTTTTATCAATATCAAATGGAGCAGAGAAAAAGTCCATAAAATAGCCTCGTACAAGGTTAACTGTATCAATTCCACAGAACTTAAATTCAGCAGGAAAATCTCCACAACCACGCCAAACCATGCACTTATCAATGCCAAACTCTTTAAACACCTTTGTAACTTGTTTTGAATGTCCAAAGGTATCAGCAAGATATCCGATAAAATCGGTACAACCTAATGAACGAGAGTATTCTAACCCCATTTTCAAATTGTGTTCAAAAGCATTTTTATCTGTTAAAAATTCATCAACCAAAGTATAAAATGGTCCGATAAATAAACGTTTTTCAGTAATTAATTGTTTTACTAAATCAAATTTTTCGGGACGAATTTCAAGATAATCTTGAAGTGCTGATGTTTGCCCGTCAAAATAAAAACAAGGAATTTTATTGTTTTCAAGCATGTCCAAAACATTGTCAAAAACTCTCAAGAGTCTTATTCTGAATACCCCGTATTCTCGATACCATTCTCTATCCCAATGTGTGTGCAAATATGCAATAACTGTCTTTTTCATGCCTTAATTTTATCACACAAAAAAACGATTGACAAAAGTAGATTTTCGTTTAAGAATGAGGGTATGGCAATAGTATATTTAAGTTTAGGTTCAAATAAAGGCGACAGAGTCGGCTATATACAACAGGCAACATCAATTCTTGACGGACTTGATGACACTAATTTGATTAGAACTTCTGCTTTTTACGAATCAGAACCTTGGGGTGTTGATACAGAAAATTGGTTTGTAAATGCCATGATTGAAATTAAGACCTCAAAAACACCTCAAGAATTACTTAAGACTTGCCATAAAATTGAAGCTCAATTAGGTCGTAATAGAGAAGCTGAAGGTCACTACGGTGACAGAACTCTTGATATTGATATTATTTTTTATGGCGACCAAATTGTGAACGATGAAAATTTAGTTATTCCGCATAAACTATTTCACCAAAGGGCATTCACAATTGTTCCAATGTTGGAACTAGCTCCAGACTTTGTTCATCCAACATTAAAAAAGACAATTATGCAATTGCATGAAGAACTAGAAAACCCTGAAATGGTTTATTTATACGGAACTAGAGTATAAAATGGGACAAAAAGTTGCAATAATCGGAGGTGGACCAGCTGGGTGCATGACAGCTTGTAACCTAGATAAGTCTTTTGAAATTACACTTTTCGATAAATCAAAACCACTAAAAACTCTTTTGCCTACGGGTGGTGGTCGTTGTAACCTAGCGCATGCTGATTTTAATTTTAAGGATTTAGCAAAGAATTATCCACGTGGTGAAAAATTTTTATATTCTGTTTTTTCACGCTTTGGAACGCAAGAAACACTTAACTTCTTTGAAAAAATCGGCATAAAAACTTACACTCAAGAAAATGGAAGAATTTTTCCAATTTCTAATAGTGCCAAAGATGTAAGAAACGCAATGCTTTCAAAACTACATCATTGTAGATTTAAAGAGGAAGAAATCCTTTCAATAAAGAAACTTGAAAAAGGTTTTGAAGTAAAAAGTTCTCAAGCAAGCTACTATTTTGATGTAGTAGTAGTTGCAATAGGTGGAAAAAGTAGCTATAAAATGCTTTCCGATTTAGGTCATACCATTGTTGAGCCAAAACCTGCACTTGTAGGACTGGTAACAGAACCAAATTTTAAGGAGTTAAGAGGCGTTAGCATGCAGAAGGTTCTTATAAGCAGTGGAAAAACACATATTGAAGGCGATATACTATTTACAGGCAATGGAATAACAGGTCCAGCAATATTTGAACTATCTTCAATTAATGCAAGGAAAGAACTTCCTTATGAAATAACAGTAGACTTTTTAAATAAAGAAGTTGATTGGCAGAAATTGTTTGATAAAAACCCTCATAAAGATTTAAGAAACATAATTTCTGAATATTTACCAAAGG
>CAVFBQ010000004.1:5324-6958 GCA_963620455.1 uncultured Eubacteriales bacterium | reverse complement strand
TTTGTTCTTTTACTTTATCGTCAACATTAACTTCGTAGTTTTTACTCTTAATGTTAGCTCTAAAGAAGTCATCGTAGTTTTTGTCAATTGATTTAAAATTGTCTTTTATCTCTTTAAAATCTTTTTTAGATAAGATTTTGTTTGATAAAATAACTTTATAATCTTTGTCTAAGTCAATATTTTCAAACTTGCCTGTTTGTTGATTTCTACATTTTACCGCATCTGCATAAGAATTTTTACTTTCGCCCTTAGAAATTTGTTCAATCATAGTTCTGTTTACTTGGAAATCAGACCATTGGATTAAAGTATTTCTTGTAGGAGCTTCTAAGTTTGATTTTACGTTTTTAGAAATAATATCAACTAATTGATTACCCTTAACGTTACCAACATTCAAGTTTTGAGATTCAACATCTATACCATCAAAGATTTTTAATAGGTTCAAGTTAGTTGAACCTTCTTTAATACCGCCTCTTACGTAAGAAGATTGTAATGCAACTGATGCTAAATCTGGAATTTCTTTTCTTGCTTCTTCTGCAACTGTAGAAGTTAAGAAGTTTGTTAATTCAGTATTTGCATATCTAATCTTGTCAGAATATTCCAATTCAGAAACACCGTGCATTTTAACTAACGGTTTAATATCTTCTTCAAGATTTTTATCTAAGAAAGATTTAACTTCTTTGTCTGGCGCAGAATTTTTTGTGATGTACATGTTGTAACCAACATCTTCTAAATCACCGTCATCATTAAATCTAAAGTTTACAGATTTAATAATCTCGTTATCTTTACCTAAAGAGTTAATAATTGTACCGCCTTGTTCAGCGTTATCTCTAGTATGATCGTGACCATTCAAAATTACATTAATATTTGGAACATTTTTTTGCATCATTTCAGAAATGGGTGCTCCCATGTGAGAAAGCAGTACTACTGCACCTTTTGGGTGTTTTTCTTTAAATTCACCAACTTCTTTGTTTAAAACTGCAAAAGTACCTTGTAAATCGTCTTCAGTTAATTGGGTATCTTTTTTGTTGCAGTTATCATACAACTCTGTTTTTGTTAATTTGCCCTTCAAACTTGGAATTGTAACACCCACAAACATTACGTCATGTTTAAGATTTGTATTTTTGTCATCTTGAACTTTGTAAACTTGAGATTTTACAATATTTTTATGGTCTTTCATCAAACCTGTAACAAGTGGTGATTTTTCCAAATCAACATTAGTAACAAGAGTTTTAACAGGTTCGTCCTTCAATTTGTTGAATACAAATTCGTCGCCACCATCATAACAGTGATTACCTAGAGAATAAACTGTATCAAAATTATTTTTAACCATACCTTTTACGGTATTTACAACTTTGTCTAAGAAATTAGCTTGAATATCACCATTAGAAAGTTCAGGTTTTGTTATATAACCTTTTTTGTGTGGGTTCATGAAGAAATCCCCAGCGATAGCGAACATGTTCAAGGTTGATTTTTCATTAGCTTTTTTGAAAATATCACCTTTATTTTTGTCAATAGTGCCAACCAATTGAGGTAAGTTTTGTATGTTACCGTGATTGTCTGACATAGCTACAATGTTGACTTGAGCAGCTTTAAAACTTACTTGATGGTATTTAAAATTTGTTAATTTCATCTAT
>CAVFBQ010000004.1:0-5314 GCA_963620455.1 uncultured Eubacteriales bacterium | reverse complement strand
CATCTATACACACCTATAAATTTCCTATGCCCTTATAAAACTTGTGAAGAAAAATAATTGCCCTAAAATTATGTATTTACGCGATTTTTATATTATTTTGTAAAGTTATGTAACAACTTTATTTAAAAGGTTAAAGTTTCCGCTGAGTTATGACGATATATAAAATGCAAGTTACAAAGGGATATGTTTTTAATCGGTACAAACAAAAGCATATAATGGTGTTCTCAAAGCAAATTGAATAAAGAAAATTAAAATGACTTAGGATTTTTAGTTATAGTTTTTATATTTTGATTTTCTATGAAAAAGATTTATTAACGATGCTATTCGCATTACGAATAACATTAGTGTTTGTTAAAATTTCCTTATTTCCTTCCCTATATTAAAATTTTAACCACTTCGTAAGAAGTGGCTTTTTTTTGAATTAACTTCCGATTATTGCTTCAACCAGACTAGTTGCTCACTTCGCAGTTATTCGTTAATTCGGAGTTATGGCTCACTTCCGCCTACGCAAAATCTAATTTTCTTGAATTATTAATCATAAAAAATAACACTGAACTTTGTTCCGTCTTCATTTTCCCTCTCACAAACGACACCTCATACATGTTTACGTTTATTTTTTAGGATTTTCAACAAGCTGATTTTGTATCCACTAAATAGCACAACTGTTGCGCTAAACCAAGCGGCTGGAGTTGCAAAACAAATTCCTAAAAATCCAAACTTTAACCCAAAAGCAAACGCAAACACTGTTCTCATAATCAATTCTGTTGTACCAGAAACAAGAGGAACAACAACTTGTCCCATACCTTGCAAAATATTTCTGTAAAGCAACAACAAACCTAAAAAGATAAAGAAGACCACAATAATATGCAAATACATTGTTCCAAGTTTTATAACCTCTTCATTTGGTTCGCTCATAAACATTTGAATTAAGTTTTGAGAAAAGAATGTCAAAACAATAATTGCAAACACAGTTACGGCAATAACTATGCCCAAGGCTGATTTTGCACCTTGTTTAATTCTAGCCATTTTATTTGCACCAAAATTTTGAGCCGTAAAAGTTGCCATAGTTGCACCTAAAGCAACAAAAACTTGAGAAAATATTTGATCAACTCTCATGGCTGTTGTGTATGCAGCAACCGCAATTGAACCTAGTCCGTTCAAAACATATTGAAGAGCCAAAATTCCTAATGTCAAAATTGACATCTGAAATCCCATAGGAATCCCTATTCTCAAGTGTTCCAACATAAAATCTTTATTAATTTCCCAATCGCCTTCTTTAAGGTGCAAAATTGGAAACTTCCAAAACATAAAACTTACGCACAAAATAGTTGCAACCAATTGAGCTAATACCGTTGCACAACCAGCTCCAGCAACACCCATCTTAAATTTAACAACAAATAACAATGCTAAAAATACATTCAAAATTGATGAAAAAATCAAGAAATAAAGTGGAGTTTTACTATCTCCCAAAGCTCTAATTACGTTTGAAGATAAGTTATAAAATACGGTTGCAAAAATTCCTGCAAACATAATAAACAAATAAACATTCGCCATATCTATAATATCAGACGGAGTTCTCAAAAAGGAAAGCATTTGATAAGTAAATGGTGTTGAAATCAAGGTCATAAACACCATTAATCCGCCTGATAAATAAACAGATGTAGTAAAAGATTTGCGCACCATATCATAATCTCTCGCACCAAATCGTTGTGCTAAAACAACCGTAAAACCTTGCGTTGATGCAAAAATAAAACTTATAATAAAAAATAGCAAAGGTGCTGTCGTTCCAACCGCGGCAAGAGCCTTAATTCCAACATAACGACCAACAATTACCGCATCGGCAAAGTTATACAGCTGTTGAAATAAATTACCTATAAAAATGGGAAACATAAATTCTAAGATTAATTTTAAAGGTTGTCCGCTAGTTAACTCTTTTGTTGCCATTTCATACACCCTTTTTAAACCGTTGGGCAAATCTGCCTAACCACATTTTGCCTTTTCTTTATTTCTTAATCATTATACTAGCACAAATTTGTAAATAAATTGATTTAAGTGTTTAAACATGTTAAAATTAATTCTATTTAAAAGTAGCGTAAAAAGCGAAGTATAGAGGTATTAATGACCCAAAATTATAATTATAACAATATGCCTAATCCCAATAATTGCAATAACAAAAAACCAATTAAAACGATTGCAATCATAATTATAACAACTGTTTTAATTTTAGGATATCAATTTAAAGGTGTAATAAAATCTCACTTTAATACTGCTGACAAAAACATTGAAAAAACTTCTGTAATTGAAAACAACTTTTCCTTAAAAGATTTAGAAGATATTGATTTACCTGATGAAGTCGGAGAAAATGAACAAAAATCTTCATCTAAAAACGACTTCAATTTAGTAAACTCTAGCAATTCCGATAACAACTACTTGCATAACGCAATTGATAGCAATGGACAAATTCACAAATGGAACAAAAAAACTATAATCATTTGGGTAGCAAATTCTAACTATCAAACGACAATATATCAAGCCTTTGCAAAATATAATCGAACTTTTCCTGAACTTTTTAAATTTATGATTACGCAAGATCGAAAAAAGGCAGATATTACTGTTGATATGGTTAATAGCCTTGAACATTCAAACAGTAACGGATATTACAAGCAAGGAAGTACTAACCTTAATTACAACCAAAAAGGTGAAATCAACACTGCAAACATAAAATTATTACCTGTTGATAATAACGGTAACTACCTTTCAAAAACAAAACTTTATGCAGTCGCCATTCACGAAATTGGTCATACTATAGGTATAATGGGGCATAGCCAAAGCAAAAACGATGTTATGTATGGGTTCAATGCAAGTAGTGACTTTAGTTCGAAAGACAAGGAAACAATCCGTCTAATGTATTCTAAAAATCAAGAAGAAGTTTCTAACGCAAAAAGTGGTTATGAAGATTCTAAACTTCAAGAAGCAATTAATTACGCAAAAAAAATCCCTGACAAAACAACTTCTTGGATTCAATTAGGACAAGTTTATTACGACCAAGGACATTTGAGTGAAGCACTTGATGCATATAAAAAAGCTCTTTCAATTGATGCGACAGATCCTGAAATATATCGCTCAATGGCACAATGTTACTATGTTTCTAAAAAATATGAAACAGCAATAAAATATTTTAAATTAGCAAAAGATTTCTCTTCTTCAGGTACTGATTTATCTTTTATAGATGAGAATATCGGAATCTGTTACCACAAACTAAACAGATTTGAAGAGGCATTTCCGTATTTAAAAAGTGCATTTGAGGCAAATCCTAAAATTAAAGGTAACCTTTATAACTTCATTTCTGTTTGCGCAAATTTAGATAAAAAAGAAGAAGCACGAAACGCCATAGAACAGTACAAAAACGCAGGCAACGACATCTCTCAAGATGAAATGATACAAGTTGCTTTAAAATGGGTAAAATGAAAGGATTAAACTTTTAATAGGTTCAATCCTTTTATAAATTTATTTTATTTTTATTTTATTTAATATTGCTCTCTTTTTTGATTTGCTTCTGCTTCTGCGGCTCGTCTTGCGTTTTCAGCATTTCTTCTAATTGTTTCATCACTATCAACAGTCATAATCAATGCTGCAACATCTTCAAAACCTTCAGGAAGTGCGTTTTCATCAATTTCATTTGACATCTTGAAAGTTTTATAATCAAATTTTAAATCAACTTTTTTACCGCCATAAGTACCTGTCATAACTTTGTCGCCGTCGTTTAGTACTGTGTGTTCGTTTTGGTATTCAACAGAAAAAGTTTTACCTTTGTATTTGCCTGTATAAGTTTTTCTATTTGTTGTAGAAACCAATTTTTCACTAGATTGCATTTCAATTGGGTTTTGACCTATTTTTCCGCTGTAGTTTTTCTTATTAGAGATCGATAAAAGTTTGCTACGTTCTTCAACGTCAACTTTTTGATTGCCAATATTTCCGATGATTTGATATCCTCTTTCAGTAAGATTTTTTCTACGTCTTAGGGTAAAATCTTTTCCTGCGATAGAACCCTTGTAGTTTTCAAGTACTGTTCTTCTAATTTTACCTTGAGATTCCATAGATTCTGATGTAGAAGCATCAAAAAGCATAATTTCTTCTGGTTTTTGTTCAGCTCTTTCGGCTGAAGATAAACTTGCATTTTGTACGTTACCTAATCCGTTTACATTCATATCTGTCATATTTATTTCTCCTATTTATTTTACTGTATTATTAATTCTTTCACAAAATGCCTCTGCAGTAAGAGGTTTGCCTGTAACTTCTTCTAGAATTTCATCATCTTCTTTTGAACCACCATATTGGAAAATATGTTCGTCCAAATATTTTGCAGTATCTTTATTTTCAGTTAAGTTACCGAATTTTTTAGTTAAACCATCATACAATTGAGCTTTTATTAATGATGCTCTAAAGTAGTTTTGATAATACGCTGGGTGAGACAAGAAGTGCGGAATTGTAGCCCATTCATTTGTAGCCTCGTCTTGTTCACTTCTACCTTTGTATTTTACACCCATATCCTTCCAAAGTTGTTTCAAATCTTGGTCAGGATTTTTGTACATATTTCTTTCAAAATCTATGATTGCCATACTTGAGCCAACAAATTTTGAATCTTCTTCTGCTGCTGATTTTTGGAATTTTGCAAATGTTTCAGGTGAAACTTTGTCCTTAATAAGCCCTTCTGTTCTTGGCATATCACCCATCATCATAGCAACAGCTTCTGTCATTGTGCTTGTTGTATCTTGTTCCATGTATGGTAAATTTGGATTTGTTTTTACTGTAAATACAGAGTGTCCCAACTCGTGCATTAAAGTATCAATACTTGAAACATTATTAGTCAAATTTGCTAAAATTCTAGCATCTTTACCTGCTTCAATTGGGAATGAGAACCCATGAGTATTTTTATTTTCACGAGGGAACAAGTCTAGTTTGATTGGAAGTTTATCTACATCATATCCCATGCCGGCATACGCTTTTTTAGAGATATCCACAACTTCCTCTTTTGATTTAATTTCATCGTTTACAAGTTTTTCTGGATTATCACCTGCTAAATATCCAAAGTGATAACTTCTTAAATCTTCAGGCGCAACTCCAAAAGCTTTTGATAAATCAGCTTTTACACCATCCATAACTTTTTTGTTAGAGTCTTTTGTATTTTCAGCAACATCTGTTAGAAGTTTATCAAGTTCTTTTGGTTTGATATCATAACTTTCTTCTAACATATAGTCAAAATAGTTGTCATAACCTTTTTTCTTAGCAAAATCGTTTCTCATTTTTACTAATT
>CAVFBQ010000003.1:0-4367 GCA_963620455.1 uncultured Eubacteriales bacterium | reverse complement strand
CTCCATATTAGTCGCGTTCAACTGTTTATCTATAACTATTTTTAAACCTTTATCAAGAGAATTATACCATTCCAAATAAGGAATTTTATTATCAATAGTTTGGTAATAAATAATTTCTTTCATAAAAATGTTGTAGCATATAGGCTACAATATTTCAAGATTTATTAGTCTGAATTTTGTTTATTTTCCGCAACAGTGTTTGAATTTCTTGCCAGAACCGCAAGGACAAAGGGCGTTTCTGCCTACGTTTGAGTAGTCATATTGTGATTTTTCTTCTTTTTCTATTGCAGAATCAATAGTTGATGTGAACACATTAGATGAGTACAAAATTGCTGTTTGTGAATAGACTTTATGTGTCAAAAACATTTTTTTATATTTGCTCAAAATTTTGTCAAAGGTTAGATTTGTTCCTTCTACTTTGTTGGCAAGTTCCAATAAATTTGGATATTTTGCATAAATTCTTTTTAATATAGACTCAGAAATTTTGTCAGAATTTAAAAAATATTTTATGCAGTCTTTTGCGTTTTCAACTGTTTCTAAAGAGTTATCTTCCAAAATTTTAGTTAGAGTTTTGTAGAAGGGTACAACGTATAAGCCATTTTCTTTATCGTAGATTATGCCTACATCATAAGGCTTTTTATGTGAAGAAAATCCTTGTAAAGATTTTTCTACAAAGTTGTCATAATCGTTGTCAAATTCAACACTTTCAAAATATTTTAACTCTTTTGGCTCTTCAATTTTTCCACCAAGATTTAAAGGTGTGCCGTTTTCAACATATTCATTAAATTCACCAATAACTTCATCTGCAAATTTGTTCATGGTGATTAATTCTTCAGTTTTGAATACTTCTAAAAATTTGTCGTACATTTCTTCAATATTTGCTTTGATTTTAGCTTCTTTTTGTGCGTTATCCTCATAAACTAAATAAGGTTCATGGATAATTTTTGCCATAGCGTAGCGCATAGCATCTTCCTTTTTGCTTTCAGGTAGATGTCCAGTAATTTCAATAATGTAGAAATTATTTTTATAATTGAAAATCCTTGCAACGAGGAATTGACCAACACCAAAACCTCTAAATTCTGTCATTCTTGAGGTTGCATTAAGAGTGTAATCCTTTTCGTTGATGACATTATATACTTCAAAACCATTTTTTAAAACTCTTTTTATTCTAAAAAGTGAAGAAAAAGCGTTTGATAGGGATTTAGAAATTTCGGTCTGTTGAGTTTCGTTGAAAATTTCTAACGGAGTTTTGTTCATTTCTGGAATATTACGTTCAAAAATATATGGAAGGTAATATTCTTTTGTTGCTTCTTCTGGCGAATTATAGATGCCCATTGTTTTTGTGTATTCAAGGTAATCATCTTTTATCGCTTTATTTGTCTTTGCAAATTTATAAATATTTTCAACAGTTTCGTTAATTTCGTTTGTAATAGTCAATGTTTCCATAATATACCTCTTTTTATATATTCAATTAAACTTTAAGCACATAAAAATTACAATACCGACAGTAGAGGGATTTTTTCATGATATATTATATATATACATGTATAAAATTAAGGGGTAAAAATGTTTGATAATTTAAGCGATAAATTACAGGAGATTATAAGAAAAACATCAGGTAATAAAGAACTTACACAAGATAATATGCAAGAGGCATTGCGTGAAATTAGACGTGCCTTGTTGGAAGCTGATGTAAACTTGAGAGTTGTGAAAGCTTTTATTTCAAATATTAAAGATAGAGCAGAAGGCGAAGAAGTTTTAAAAGGTGTTGACCCAGCACAACAACTAGTCAAAATTGTTCATGACGAATTGGTAGCCTTGTTGGGTAAAGAAACTAGCCCATTGGATTTGACAGGACATCCTTCTGTAATTATGATGCTAGGTTTGCAAGGTGCAGGTAAAACTACATCAAGTGCAAAATTAGCCGTAAAACTAAAAAAAGAAGGCAAAAATCCATTACTTGTTGCCTGTGACGTTTATCGTCCCGCAGCTGTGAAACAATTACAAACATTAGGCGCACAAATTAATACTGAGGTTTATGCAGAAGAAGGAAGCACAGATGTTCAATCAATCGTGCAACATGCTTTAAACCACGCTAAAGAAAACGGATTTAATGTTGTAATCCTTGATACTGCTGGTCGTTTGCAAATTGATACTGATATGATGGCAGAACTTCTTTTGATAGATAGAATTTTTGCACCTCACGAAAAATTGTTAGTAATTGATGCAATGACAGGTCAAGAAGCTGTAAATGTTGCAGAAAACTTTGATGCTCAACTCGGTTTGACAGGGTTGGTACTAACTAAATTAGACGGCGACTCTCGCGGTGGTTCTGCGTTGAGTGTTGTTTACTGTACTAAAAAGCCAATAAAATTGACAGGTACAGGCGAAAAAGTGGATGCCCTAGAAGATTTCTACCCAGATAGAATGGCTACAAGAATTTTAGGTATGGGTGACATTGTTTCATTTGTTGAAAGAGCAAAAGAAGTCTTTGATGAAGAAGAAGCAAAAAAATTGGAAAGAAAAATGGCAAAAGCGGAATTTACTTTTGACGATTTCTTGAATATGAAACGTCAAATGAGTATGTTCGGCTCAATTGACCAAATTCTGGGAATGCTTCCAGGCATGAATTTGAAAAAAGAAGATAGAGATTTAATCTCTCATGAAGGCGAAAAACAATTCAAACGTATTGAAGTTTTCATCCAAAGCATGACTCCAGAAGAACGCTCAAATCCACAGTTATTAAACTCTAGCCGTAAAAAGAGAATTGCCTCAGGTTCAGGTATTCCTCTTCATGATATTAATATTTATATCAAACAATTTGAACAAATGCGCAATATGATGAAGGGCATGAATCAAATGAAAGGTATGATGGGTAAAATGGGCAGTTTTGGTTTGCAAAAAATGATGCAATCAATGAGCAAATTTAGATAAATTTAACCTGTTCACTTAAAAAGATTACCCATAAAGATTAATAGAAAGAGTGTGTAAATTTACCACGAAATTTCATAATCTATAATTATGAAACTTGGTAAACTGCACTACAAAAAAATGACTCTCGAAGAACTTGTAACTCTCGCTCAGCAAGAGGATTTTAAAGCGCTAGAAGAGATTGTTCGACGTGAACAAAAAAACATTTTTGCAACATTTACCTACCTACATTCCAATAACGAAAATATTTATGACTTAACACAAGAGGCTTTGCTTAGAATGGCAAAGGCTTTGCCGACTTTAAAAAATCCAAAAACTTTTAAAAGTTGGCTAAATCAAATAGTTATGCACTTATTTTATGATGATTTGCGTAAATTAAATCGTATTCCGCCAACAATTTCAATTGATGACAACACAAAAAACGATAATCAATATGCAACAAATCCGCACACTCTAATTCCAGACAAACGTTGCAAACCAATGGAGCGTTGTCTTTCAAACGAGTTAGATTGTGTGATTAAACGAGAAATGCGACAACTGCCCGATTATTTTAGAGTTCCAATTGTGTTAAGAGAATTGCAGGGCTTGTCTTATGACGAGATTGCAAAAATTACGAATACAAATGTTGGCACTGTAAAATCCCGTATTGCAAGAGCAAGAAGCCGATTGAAAGACAGCTTAAAAGAGTATATTTAAATAATTAGAGGAGAACAAAATGAAACAAGATAAAATGGCTTGTAGTCAAGTCACAGCCTTACTTTCTTATTACATTGATGGCAAAGTTAGCGCGCAAATTACATACTTTATTGAACAACATCTGAAACGCTGTCGAGCATGCCGAGAGCGTTATGAAGTTTTGCTTAAAGCAATAAAAGATATTCGTGAGGTTAAAACTCAAATTGATAATATTGAACCAAAAACATGTGTGCCGGTTTCGGCTTATAACACATCATTTAAGGAAAAAATGTCTGCATATTTAGACAATGAACTTTCTGATGAGGAAAGTTTACGTTTTCGTCGCTATGCGATTGCAAATCCACCTGTCAGAGAAGAACTTGATGGATTGTTTAAAGTTAAAAATGCGATGAACACATCATTTGAGCGCACAAAAAATGATTTTAAAGAAGATTTTACAAAAAATGTTATGGACGAGGTAAAAATGGAAGAACTGATTTATGAACACGAACCTCTAATTTTAAAGGTTTTGGCAATATTTATATTTTTATTTGTATTTTTATCAGTTAGTGCAATCGTAATTTTTTAGTGAACAAATAAAAATACAAGAGCTGCAGCAACTAAAGCTGGTCCAAATGGTACTTTCATTGTATCATCTGGATTGTTTTGTGCTTCGTCAATGTTCTTTGGCAAGGTTGCAAGAATTTGCTTAACAAGATAATAACCAAAGATAATTTGAACGATTGCAAACACCCAATTTA
>CAVFBQ010000002.1:0-3277 GCA_963620455.1 uncultured Eubacteriales bacterium | reverse complement strand
ACTTAACAAATGGAGAGAAGATTTACTTCAAAAATAGTCAAATTTCACAAATTAAATAAGACTTAAACACAATAAAATCAACTTAGACAGGAATAATTATGCCAAAGTATACTTTTACATTTAAAAAAGATGATGTTTTTTTAGAATACGTCACTACAGACAAAAAATCAATGGAACGCCAATTTCAAATTTGGGTAACATGCGCATCGGTATGGGCTTATAACCAAGAAAAAATTGAAAAAGGCTTAATGGCAGCTCCATTACCAAAGGCTGAAAAGCCTGTCGTTACTGAGGTCAAAGAAGTAAAACCTGTAAAAGAAAAAATTGAAGAAATAACTCAAACACCAGAAATAAGAGAAGAAGCGACTGAGCTTATAATTAAAAACTCTGAACAAAGTGAAATTGACAGAGAATCTCAACGCATAATTCAGGAATATAAAGCTGAAATGGAGGCTGAGGCTCGCAAAAAAGAAACTAAAGCTAAAAAAGAAGAGTTCAAAAATGGTGTAGAAGAAGTTGTAGCAAAAGAAGAAGCAGTTAAAGAAGAAATTTCAGAATTGTACAGTAAACCAGCTACAATAAATGATATTCAACTAACTCAGCCTGAAGAATCTGAACAAAATTTAGGCGAAAATAACGATTTTGATGCCTTTTTACAAAAATCTATGGCAAAACCAGTAACAAACGTTAGAGAAAAACAAGACGACAGATTTTTAAAGGTTATCAAGGTTAAAAATATTACCGAAAAGCTAGACTACTTAATCGTTACAGCTTATTATTTATCTGAATTTGAGCGTCTTGACAGATTTACATTAAAGTTGGTAAATGCAAAATTAATGGAAAACATGCACGAAGTAATCGATAACTCTATATTACAAGAAGCTATTGACAAAGGGCTCGTTGAATGTTTACCAAATTACACAAATATTCCATCAGCAATGGAATACAGACTTACAGAAGCTGGCGAAGAAGCATTTTTAAACGGAAGTAGCAAATAAAACATGAAAAAAGTCGCAGTAGCAATGAGTGGTGGCGTAGATAGTAGCGTAACCGCAGTATTATTAAAGCAACAAGGCTATGAAGTTGTTGGAATCACAGGTAAAATGACTAATTCTGAGGGCACTGAACAAGTTTGTAAAAATGCTCAAACTGTTGCAGATAAAATTGGAATACCACTATATATACTGAATTTGAGCGACAAATTCAAAGAAAAAGTTATTGATTATTTTAATAAATCTTACTTAGAAAGCAAAACTCCAAATCCTTGCGCAATTTGCAATAAGAGGATTAAATGGGGTGAAATCTTTGATTATGCAATAAATACACTTGGTTACGATTATTTTGCAACTGGTCATTACGCTAATATTGTAAAAATTGGTGATTATTACACAATGGCTCCGGCAAAAGATCCTCGAAAAGACCAATTATACTTTCTTTTCAGCCTAACTCAAGAACAATTTTCAAAAACGTTATTTCCACTTTATGAATATGAAAAATCTCAAATTCGTCAAATTGCAGAAGAAAATGATTTACCCTCAAAATCGGCAAAAGACTCTCAGGACATTTGTTTTATCCAAAAACCTAAGACATTACGAGATTATCTTTTTGAAACAATTGGCAAAAAAAAGGGTAATTTTATTGATATTAAAACAGGTAAAAAGCTGGGAGAGCATTCTGGATGCCATCAATATACTATCGGACAGCGCAAAGGGCTTGATATTGGCGGAACTCCAAACCCACTATACGTAATAAAAATAGACTCAAATACAAATACAGTCTATGTTGGAGAAAAAGAAAATGCCTACAAGTCAATTTTAAAGCTAGAAAACGCACATAAAACATTCCCTTTTGAAGGAAATTCCTTTGATGTAATGACGAAAATCAGATATAATATGCCATTTGTAAAGGCACATCTCGAATTGTCAGGCGATACAGCCATTATGACATTTAAAGAGCCCGTTTATTCAGTAACCCCTGGACAAGCGGCTGTGTGGTACGATTTAGAACATGGTTATTTACTTGGTGGCGGTTGGATTGTATAGTAACTTGACTCCTTGATAAGATACCCCCTCAAGTACCACTAACGCAATGCGTTCACTCTCGTTTGCTTATGCGGTATGACAGGACAAAAAACGACGGCGGAGCAAAAGTTCCGCCGTCGTTTAAAACAAATTATCTTTCAAAGTCTACATTGCTTTAACACATTCAAATAACAATGATTTAAATTTGCCTTTAACTGCGTTTGCTGCTTCAATAACTTCTTGGTGAGAAAGAACTTCACCTGTAATACCAGCTGCAGCATTTGAAATACAACTAATACCTAGAACTTTCATACCACAGTAGTTTGCAACCATTGCTTCTGGAACTGTTGACATACCAACGGCATCAGCACCTAACATTTCAACCATTTTTGTTTCAGATGGTGTTTCGTAGTTAGGACCTGTAAGAGCCATATAAACACCTTTTTTCAAGTTAATATCCAACTTTTTAGCTGCAGACATTGCAATTTCTTGTAAATCTCTTTTATAAACTTCTGTCATATCTGGGAATCTTGGTCCTAATTCTTCATCGTTAGGTCCAATCAATGGATTAACATGCATGAAGTTGATATGGTCTGTTATTAACATTAAATCTGATGCATTAAAAGTTCTATTAATACCACCAGCAGCGTTTGTTACAATTAAAGTCTTAACACCTAATTTTTTGAATACTTTTACTGGATATACAACTTTTTGAATTGGATGTCCTTCATAATAGTGGAAACGACCTTGCATCATTACAACTTTTTTGCCAGCAA
This sequence comes from uncultured Eubacteriales bacterium, assembly GCA_963620455.1. Classification (GTDB taxonomy): domain Bacteria; phylum Cyanobacteriota; class Vampirovibrionia; order Gastranaerophilales; family Gastranaerophilaceae; genus UBA6984. The sequence goes on along the minus strand of CAVFBQ010000002.1, from coordinate 480 downwards.
CTGTCGCAAATACTAATTGACCCTTGTGACCTTTTACTGTTGAAGCTTCAAAGCCTGGAATATCTTTGTATGATAAAGCGATATCACAGAAATCATCTGCAAAATCACCTAAACCTGAACCTAAAACAATTGCAATTTCAGGTGCAAAGTTGTTTGTTTTTTCGTTGATATAATCAACTGTTTCTTTTAATTGCATCTATTAAAATCTCCTAAATAAATAATAAACACTATCCTCGCTGGACTAACCAACAAGTCTATTATCATCGGCTTCAGACGCTTTAACCATAATAGCGTGTTCTACCGGATTTTCTTTTTTATAAGAGTTATCAAAGTTGTTGTATTCATCAAAACCAAAAGCATCTTCTCTAGCTTTTCTTGCTTGGTTTTCGTCCACCAGTTTTTTAGCCAATTCAGCAATTTCATAAACTAATTGGTATCTATTTTCTGTATTTTCGTTTAAATCCCATGCAACTTTAATAA
>CAVFBQ010000001.1:3390-6012 GCA_963620455.1 uncultured Eubacteriales bacterium | reverse complement strand
ATCAATAGTGCATGGGTATAATTTCCTGAAATTAAACAACCTTGCATAATTTTATTGCATAAATTAATAACTTTTTTATCTTGTAAGTCCTTTTCAAGATTGTCTAAAATTATTTGAGTAATGTTTTCAATCTTTTCAGGAGTGTATTTGTATAGTAAGTTTGCGATGTTTTCGTAAACTTCCATTTTATATTCTTCAATTGATTTAACAGAGGTGTCGTTAATATTGTTATCTAATAATTTCAAGAAACGTAAGCTACAATTTAAATAAGCGCTAAAATCACCTAATGAGCGGTTAATGTTTGAAAGATTTTCCCATTGCACAAACTCATTTTTGCTACTTTCTACAAGTGAGTATAATTTTGCAAGAACTGGGTGAGCGGCATTTTCTTTGAAACAATACATTACAAGGTAATTAGCAATAGCTCGTTTTTCTTCAAATGTCATTAGATTTATAATATTCTCATAATATAAATTGTAGTTTTGAACTTGAATTACGCCGTTGTTATTGTAGATAAATCCCTTGTTATCTAAAAATTGTAAATAATCATCAGTTTTAGGTTGATTGAATAATTTTACAGATTTTAAGTCTAATTGTGGACCGATTAATAGCAAGCTTGCAAATAATTTAAATAAATTTACGTCTAATGATTTAATGAACATTAGACGTTTTTGGATTAATTCGTCTAAGGTAGTTGGGAAAACTACAGTTTGTGTATTTTTAATTTCAAAGGAACCTTTTTTTACTTCAAGAACACCTAAATCCATCAAGTGTAGCAAGGCTTGCATAAAATACATTTGCGAACCTCTAGTGTTCTTCGATATTTTTTGCATGTAAAAAGAGTCTAAAATATTTTTACAAAGAGATGCGTTACCTTCAATAAGTGTTTTTATTGGAGTTGGTTTTAATGTAATCTCTGCATATTCTTGTTTTCTTAACAGGAAGTGAGCAGGCTTGTGTAAGCTAAAGTCTTTGCTAGCAAACATTAAGTAACTTACGTCATATTGGTCAAATTTTTTCAATAGAGTTTGGAATAACTCAAATGATGTGCCATCCATTTTTTCAACATCTTCAATGAAAATCAATGTGTTTTTCATTTTTGAAATAAGTGTTTCAAAAATTTCAAAAAGTCCGTATCTAACATCTTCGGGATGTGGAAATTCTCTCGCTTTAAGATTTACCATATCCTTTACAAAGTTAGATTCATCGATACCAATAAATGGCCCAAAATTGTTTTGTTCTTTAGTTTTACCTGTTATGCTATATCCATAAATGCCTGAAATTAAATCATAAAAGAAACCATAAGGCTTATACTTCATATCCTCGTAACAAGTAACCTTTAAAATCTGATTAAAGATGTTGTTTGATTTTATTTTATCAATAACATCAAGAGTTCTTGGGTAATATTCTTTTTTACCCTTAATTACTAAGATGTTTTTCCTTTTAGCCATTAATCGTTGTGCGATTTCGCTATTTAAACCTTGTGTTACAGATTTTGAAAAGCTACAGTGAATTTCATCAAAGTCAATACCATTGATGTCATATATTGAGTCTTCTTCTTCAAGCATTTCTTGTTGTGCTTCAAGAATATTAGGAATTTTTACTTCAGTATTTTCTTCTTCTATCTGTTCTTCTTGGTTGATTAATTTTGACAAGTCCATTTCGTATAGGAAAATTGCCTGATTTTTAATTCTGGTCATGCCAATAGATGACATCGGAAATTCATTTCCGACAATTTCATAAATACTGCCGTCTGTAATTAATTGAAGGCTATTTATAAGCTTTTTTGTTTCAATGTTTTGATATAAAAGTTGAATGTTTACGCCTGATTTGTAATCATCATTTGTTGCAAATGCGTTACGCTTTAATACTGCAATATTACATTTTAGTTGAGCATCTTTAACTTTTGTTAACTTGAAATTTAATTGAGTAATTAAATTTAACAATTCGATTGCTGATTTAACAGCATTTTTAGCCGATGTTGCATATGTGTAATCTTTGTTAAAACGGATAATATGAGTATTTCCAATAATTTGTCTTTTTAAACCTATAGATTTGACATAATCGTAAATTAAGGCATTTAGTTTATCTCTAAACTTTACGAACAATTTGTTTGAGCCTAAGACTCTAGGCATGTCGTCAAGGTTTGGAAAATCTATTGAAAGACACGCAAATTCATCAATGTTAGAACCTTGAAGTATTGCACTAACATTTGTATCAAAACCGCATCTTGAACATTTACCAGCAATTGTTGGGTTAATCTTTCCACAATTATGGCATTTGTTAACAATAATATATCCACACTTGTTGCAGGTATTAGTTTTGTTTACAGTGTTACATATTGGGCAAACTAACTTTAAAACCTTTTTACAGTTTGGACATACGAGCGTGTTTTCATCAATTTTATAACCGCATTTTGGACATTCCATTCTTAAATTATACAATTAATTTGTTAAAAATCAATTTATTTAGTATAATCATGATATAATTTTTCTAAGAGGTGAATATGAATGTTGTTAAATTTGTTTTTGATCCAGCTGTATTAATTATTATTGCTACATTTGTGTCAATTATAGTATTTTGTGTTCGAAAATTTTCGTATGTAAATTCAAATCTATTATG
>CAVFBQ010000001.1:0-3258 GCA_963620455.1 uncultured Eubacteriales bacterium | reverse complement strand
ATTTAGAAACACTTTAGTTTTTTCTGAAAGTGTAGCTCTGAAAAAACAAGATAACTCCGTGGCTTATCAAAATGTATCACAAGCTGTAAATAGCATTCAAACTACAGTTGATCCAATGTATTTCTTTAATGAGGACTCCTTGGTTTTATCTAAATATAACAGTAAATTTGTTCAAATTGCTCCTACATTATTAACTGGTATGGGACCGTTGTTCACATTCTTGAATATCGCAGTTGCATTTACAAGAGTTGATTTCTCAAGTCAAGAATCAACTATATCTTCTGTTTCTAGCTTAATGGGAAGCATGCAAGTCGCTGCATTGTGTTCTGTGCTTGCAGTTGGAGCATCTTTGATCTTCATGTTTTTCGAAAAGTTATATTATAACAAGATGTGTAGAAAACCGTTGCTAGAAGTTCAAGAAGCAATGTACTCTTTATTTGATAACATTTCTTCAGAAAAATTCTTAATTGAATTATTGAAGGAAACAAAAATTCAAAATAGCAATTTAACGGGGTTATTAACCTCGTTGCCAAATCAATTCAAGGATGCTTTGGATAAAAGTATGTCTAAAGCGATTGTCCCATATATGGAAAACTTACTTTTTGGTGTAAATAATTTGCAAGAAGAATTAAAACGAATAAAACCGGTTCAACCAAATGGTGGTGATGTTGTTGACGACTTATTTTAAGGTATTAAATGATTAGAGGACGATTAACAAATTCAAATAATGATGTGCAAGAAAATGTATTCTGGATTACAATGACAGACTTACTTTTAGGTTTGGCTGTAATCTTTATTGTATTGTTTGTCCTAGCTATGACGGGTTTTACTCAAGCTAAATTGCAAGAACAACACTTAAAATCAGAGGTTGCGCAAGATTTGGCTCAAGAGTTAAATGCTAAAAATATTAATGCGCAGATTGATTTATCAACAGGCGCGGTAAAGCTTTCAGATTTACAATTATTTGAATTAGGAAGTTATCAGTTATCTGAAGACGGTAAAGTTTTCCTAAATAAGTTTATTCCGATTTATTTAAATGCGGTATATTCAAATCCTAAAATCGCAGATAAGGTTGTTAATATTGTGATACAAGGTCACACAGACTCTCAGTCTTTTGCAGGTGTTTCGTCAAAGGACTTACAATTTGTTAAAAACATGGAATTATCAACTCAACGTGCAAATGAGGTTGCAAAATATATATTTTATACCCCATATAATAAAGCTTATAGTGCAAAATTGCATAAAATGCTTATTGTAGAAGGTAAAAGTTTTTCTCAACCTGTTATGGTGAATGGAAAAGAAGATTATAACAAAAGCAGACGTGTAGAGTTGCAACTTGTTGTAAAAAATTCTAATTTGCAAGACTTTATGGGGCTAGTTAAATAATGAACTTGAATAACGAACAAAAAATTCTAGAAACAATTGATATGATAAAACTTCATCACTTAGACATTCGTACTGTTACAATGTCATTAAGTTTGAGAGATTGCATATCTGATTGTGAAGATAAAGTTTATGAAAATGTTTATAACAAAATTTTAAAATATGCTAAAGATTTATACAAATATGCCAGTGATTTAGAAGATGAATATTCTATTCCAATCATAAATAAGAGAATTGCAATTACACCAGCTTCAATCTTAGGTGAATCTTGTAGGAATTTTGATTATGTTAAATTAGCACAAGTTTTAAATGATGCTGCAAAAGCTGTTAATGTGAACTTTATAGGTGGTTTTTCAGCACTCGTTGAAAAGGGGTGCACAAAGGGTGATATTGCTTTGATTGAAAGCATACCAGAAGCCTTAGCTACAACTGATTTTGTTTGTTCATCTGTAAATGTTGCAAGTTCAAAGGCTGGCATAAATATGGATGCAGTTTTAAAGATGGCGGAGATAATTAAAAAATCAGCTGAATTAACAGTAGATAAGGATGGTTTAGGTGCAGCAAAATTAGTTTGTTTTTGTAATGCCCCAGGTGATAATCCATTTATGGCGGGTGCATTCTCTGGCTATGGCGAACCAGAATGTGCATTAAATGTTGGTGTTTCAGGACCAGGTGTTGTTATGGCTGCAGTAAATTCATTACCAAAACAGGCTGATTTAAGTGAAGTAGCTAATACTATTAAGAAAACAGCTTTTAAAATTACTACAACGGGTGAATTAATTGGTCGTAAATTGGCAGACAGATTAGGTATCCCATTTGGTATTATAGATTTATCTCTTGCTCCAACTCCTGCGGAAGGTGACAGTGTTGCTGGAATATTTAAAGCTATGGGCATTGAACATGCTGGTGCTCATGGTACAACGGCTGCCTTAGCGATGTTAAATGATGCTGTTAAAAAAGGTGGTATCATGGCAAGTTCTCATGTTGGTGGCTTGAGTGGGGCTTTTATACCTGTTTCTGAAGATGCTGGAATGATAGAAGCAACAACCTTAGGGCATTTAACTTTTGACAAATTAGAAGCAATGACCTCTGTTTGCTCTGTTGGGCTAGATATGATTGCAATTCCTGGAGATACACCCGCATCAACAATTGCTGGTATTATAGCCGATGAAATGGCAATTGGTATGATTAATAAAAAGACTACTGCGGTTCGTGTAATTCCGGTTCCAAATAAAAAGGTCGGTGATTCTGCAGTATACGGAGGGCTACTTGGTGAAGCTCCAATAATTTCAGTTGGTAATATTTTATCTTGTGATTTCGTAAACAGAGGTGGCCGTATTCCTGCCCCTATTCATTCATTAAATAATTAGTAAAGAGGAGAAATAAATATGTCATATACAGCAAACAGATACGAAAATATGATTCGTGAGTATATTTTAGATCAACAATCGGACTCTTATAATGCAAGAAATATCAACTTTCAAAGATATAACAATTTGAAAATTTATATGGAACCTACTAAAATTAAAGATCCACATTTTTGGGTAAGAATTGGTATTTCTGAAGCGTGTTTTTTAATTCATGACGGAACTCTTTTGAGTGGAAGTATCGGCGCTGATACAAAATTTATACCTAAGTGGCTTAATAAATCTGGCATAAGAGAGGAATTAATGCTAACTTGGGAAGATGCTCAAAAAGTAGAGTATGACGAAGTTTTAAAGAATGAATAGTAAATATAATAAAAATGTAACATTATGTTTGCAATTTATTTTGTTTGTTTTATTATGATAATATAGTATAAGGATAGAATGTGATTTTGAGAAACACATTCTATTTTAATAGGTAACATTTTTAGAAAAGGAAATAAAAAATGGG